>NZ_VOYA01000040.1:0-10930 GCF_013420465.1 Acinetobacter sp. YH01005
TCGCAAGAGATGCGATGGATGTCTGATGATTTGTAGTCATAAATTTAAGTCCCCACTTGTTTCTAAGTGGGGACTAAATTAAGGCTTATAGGATGAATTCAGAAGGTGTGTTCAGCGGACGCTTACTGAAGAAATTCTAAAATTAACATAATACACCTTATACAAAATGCCCTTGTAAGCCCTTAATCAAGGGCATTTTTAGTCTCTACTTAACATAAAATTTTGGTGGTGCTTCAAAAAGTATGCTGCCTTTAAATGAAGCCATTATTGATGTAAAAGAAAAGAAGGCTAAATCAAAAGCTTTAAAATGGTTTTCAAGCTTTTTTGAAAAATTACAGCTTCTTCTGAAGCTACGCCTAATTCTATGCCTTATTTTGCAATTATTGCCTTCAATACCTACAGTAAAAAATTTACCAATACTTTGCTTACCATTTTTAAAAGCAGTGATGAAACTGTCCCAATGATCACTTGCAATTCGGGTGTAGTGAATATCTAATTGTTTAAGCTTTGTCTTCAATTGTTAGACTGTAGCTAAATCTCGTTTACCCCAAACATAAGCAACAATTTCACCTGTTTCTCGATGATAGGCGTAAATAAGCCATTGTTTATTCTTTTTATTTCCAACAAAATTCCAGAACTCATCTACTTCGAGAGATTCATAATGACTTTGCTGAGGCTGAATTTCATAGGTTGATTCAGTTAAAGTACGTAAAACTTTACCGATACTGATGCGCTCAACTTCAGCAATATCTCGTATACCGCTGCCTCTGACCATCAACTGTAATATTTTACGAGTAATACCTGACTTACATCCTAGATAGCTCAGTGCATGATCACCAATAAACTGACGTTTACAGTCTTTGCACTGATAGTTTTGTTTCCCATCTACTTTGATACCATTTTTCTTTATACTATCACTGAGGCAGGTTGGACATTTGATTGCTAGAGTTATTTGCATTTCTCTATTTTATCAAAATCCAATCGGCTTTTTCTTCAGCATACTTTTTGAAACACTACCAAAAATAGATTAACCTCAAACTTCTAATTCTTATAAATAATGAAAAACACCCAACTTATCTAGCACATCTAAAGACAATTGTTTACGTAGAGCAATATCATCACCAGCTTTCATTTGCATATTTAAAGCAAATGCCACCACTTGCCCATCTGCCTTTTCAACAAAACCCACATACCAACCCACTTGCGGGTCTACAGCCATTCCCCAGCCACTTTTAGCATATAGACGATTCTCCCCTCTGCGCTCTACATACAACATCTCTTTCACTTGTTGCTGAACTTCAGGTTTAAAAGGCAATTGCCCTTGGGCTAAATCATACACAAACTTTACTTCTTGTATAGGTGTAATTGTCAAAGGCCCTTTCAACCAAAATTGATCAACTTCCGTGCCTATTTGCATATTGCCATAACCAATACGTTGCAATTCACTTTGCATTAAGCTTGGACCAATACGACGTGCCAATTCTTGATATACAGGCACTGTAGATGCTTGCATGGCTTCGCCCAAAGTAAAATCTTTGTCCCATGCTTTAAAAAAACGTGGCTTTCCATCCCACTTAAATATTTCTGTAGATGTTGCTTTATGATTTTCTAAACCAATTAGTGCATTGGCAATTTTAAATGTAGATGCAGGAATATAAGCTGTTTTTGCTCGGTCTAAATGCGTGCCATATTTTTTAATATTTTGACCATCATATGTGACAAACACAGCATCAGCTGAGATTTCATTAAAAAGCGCTTGAACATTCTGATCGATGATTGAGTTATTCACTTGTGGAATTGTACTTGTTTTTGCTCGACTCATACTATGCTCAGCACAAGCCCCAATACTTATGCTTAAGCAAACTAAACTCAATATTTTTAATAATTTCATGATATACAACTTTAAAATTTGGTAGTGTTTCAAAAAGTATGCTGAAGAAAAAGCCGATTGGATTTTGATAAAATAGAGAAATGCAAATAACTCTAGCAATCAAATGTCCAACCTGCCTCAGTGATAGTATAAAGAAAAATGGTATCAAAGTAGATGGGAAACAAAACTATCAGTGCAAAGACTGTAAACGTCAGTTTATTGGTGATCATGCACTGAGCTATCTAGGATGTAAGTCAGGTATTACTCGTAAAATATTACAGTTGATGGTCAGAGGCAGCGGTATACGAGATATTGCTGAAGTTGAGCGCATCAGTATCGGTAAAGTTTTACGTACTTTAACTGAATCAACCTATGAAATTCAGCCTCAGCAAAGTCATTATGAATCTCTCGAAGTAGATGAGTTCTGGAATTTTGTTGGAAATAAAAAGAATAAACAATGGCTTATTTTTGTTCAAAAGTCATATTTTACCTCGGAGAAACCGGACATTTTTATTGGTGAGAATATAGACACTTTAAATGGGTTCTAACACTCTCGTTTCGTATAACAGCCATTATGTTAAATGAATGATAATTGACATTTTGTTCATTAATACTGATATGCAACGAATTTTATTATATGTCACCCCTCAATTACAAATATAAATGACTGCTCGTCTAATCATCTCCATTACACAATTAAATGTTAAAATGCATAGCTACTTCATCTAAGATAAAATATATGTATCCAAATCTACAGCACAGCTTCGAAAACAGCGTCATTCTCGTTGTAGAAGATGATTATGATATTGGTGACATTCTTGAAAAATACATAAAAAATGAAAACATGCAGGTCATCCGTGCATTGGATGGACAACAAGCTTTAGAGTGCCTAAAAGCCAACTCTATCGACCTGATTCTCCTTGATATTAAATTACCCAAACTAAATGGCTGGGAAATTCTACAAATCATCCGTCAAACAAGTCATTTACCTGTCATTATGCTGACTGCCTTAGATGATCAAGTGAATAAGATCATGGGGCTAAAAATGGGTGCTGATGACTTTATTATTAAGCCATTTAACCCAAACGAAGTGATTGCACGAATACAAGCCGTACTTAGACGAAGTACAAGCCAAAATATGGAAATAACTAATATTATTCGTTATAGAAATATTGAAATTAATCCAGATCATCATCAAGTTTACATTTCAAATGGTCAAAGAAATCAGTTGCTCAACCTTACGTTAACTGAGTATAAGATACTGTTTTTGATGGCAAAAACACCGAATAAAGTCTTTACACGTAATGAATTGATCCAAAACTGTATGCCTGAAAGTGATGCTTTAGATCGCACTGTAGATAGCCATATCAGCAAATTACGCAAAAAACTTGAAGAAAATGATGTAAATGGCTTATTAATCAATGTCCGTGGCGTGGGGTATCGCTTAGATCAAAATCATGAAATTTAACTTTTTTAAAAATTCTGTTGGAATTAACTTCCAGTTTATTATCATGATGAGCCTATTCAATTTAGGCATTACGCTGTTATCTTTCATGATTGGCTATTTTGTTTATAGCTGGGCGATAAAAATAGGTTTTCTAAATACACAAGTTATTAATTCAAATGAATTTTCAGTTACCTCCGTTGACTTTATCTGGCTGTTTTTAGTGCTATTAACAGGCTTTTTTCTTTCTACTATCCTCGCCTTTAAATATGGAAAACGCTATACACAGCCAATTAGTGATTTAGCAGATGTTATTCAACAAATTCAACAAGGCAATTTAGCACTCAGAATTAAACAGCCACATCATGATATTCCACATGAAATCAAGTCTCTTATTGAGAACTTCAATGAAATGGCAAACCAACTTGAAGTATCAGTTAAGAATTCAACTGTTTGGAATGCTGCAATTGCACATGAATTACGAACACCTGTGACAATATTACAAGGTCGCTTGCAAGGTATTGTCGATGGTATATTTATTGCCGATAAAGCTTTACACCTAAGCTTATTGAACCAAGTCGAAGGCTTATCTTACCTTGTGGAAGATTTACGGACACTGACACTTATTGAAAATAAACAATTACGATTAGAACTAGAAAAGACCAATTTAAAAAATAGTATTGAAAAATGTCTGCAGATGTTTAATGAACGGTTTCATGTTAAAGGTTTAACTATTGTTTTAAATTTGACGGATAAATTGGTTTGCGTTGATATAAGAAGGATGGAACAGGTCTTTATTGCATTGTTCTCTAACTTTCTAAGATATTCGAATGCTGGAAAAATAAATATTACATCTGTAACCACAGCAGAACATTGGGTATTGACGTTTGAAGATGAAGGTCCTGGTATTGATGAATCGCATCTTAAACACCTGTTCAAACCCTTCTATCGACTGGAAGACTCTAGATCATGTCTAGATGGCGGTACTGGATTAGGCTTGGCAGTGATTGATGCAATTATTGAAGCACACCAAGGTCATATTTATTATTCTAAATCCAAAAACTTAGGTGGCAGCTGTTTTACTATTCAACTAAATCGTAAGACATCAACTCATTTATAATGTGTTAAGTTCAGATTAATACGGCTTAATTTAAACCATAAATTTAAGATAAATTGATGTCTGAACTTAACCATTCTGTTTGATGATCCTCAAATAAATTTCATCACAATGAATTCTCATCTCGATATTTAGCTAGCATAAAAAATACCACAATGGAGAGTATCCCGATGATAATCCCTGCTGTTAATAATAAATTAACATGAGCTGAACTGAAGGCAATTTTACCTGCGTTTATCAATGCTGTACCTTGTTCAACGGGTAACTGGCTCGCCACTAAATAGGTATCACCAATCGAAAGTCTGGCTTTTTCTGCTAAAACAGCAGTTAAATCTGACGGCACTTGAAGATGACTGCCAAATATATAGGCCATGAAAACACCAAATAAAGTAATACCTAGTCCTGTACCCAGTTCATAACCTGTACTTTCAAGTGAACCTGCCGCACCGCCCTTTTCTGCAGGTACTGAGCCCATGATCGCAATGGATGAAGCTGTTAAACCAATACTCAGTGTTAATCCAATCGAAGCTAAAATAAAGGGAACGATGATTCCCGGATGATGAAAATCTGAATAACTCAAACTGACCAACGCAATTGCTGCCAATATTAATGACATGGTCGCAACCAGACGGAGTCCAAATTTATTGGATAAAAAACCAGCAATAGGCCCGCCAATAGCGGCCGCAACCATAATCGGAACCATAAAAAGACCGGCTTGCAGCGGTGTTAAACGAATGACATATTGCAGCTCCATTGCCAAAGTTAACTCAACCCCTGCCAAAGCGCCTGCAGCAACCATTGCCATAATAATGCCGGCTAAAATAGCAGGACGTGAAAATAGCGAAAGATCTAGCATCGGCTGAGGAGAATTCAGCTGTTTGCGTACAAATATGGTTAATAAGCCGATAGATAAAACGACCAAAGGCAAGACAATCAACAACGACTGTTTACCGCCTAAGCCTGCTTTTAGTGCATATACAAACGAAATCAAACCGACAATCAGCAATAGCGCTTGACCAAATGCCCAATGTCCAGGGGTTATAGCTTCTTTTCGGGACAATAAGAAATAGCACATTGGTGCGACAACCAGCATGATTGGGACGTTAATCAGGAAAACTGAACCCCACCAGAAATATTCTAACAATCCCCCACCAATGAGCGGTCCAATGGCGGCACCGGCTGATCCGATTGTGCCCCAAATACCCAGCGCAATGGCACGTTCGCGACTGTCTTCGAAGGTTCTGCGAATAATACCCAATACACAGGGCATAATCATGGCACCGCCTAATGCTAATAAAGCACGTGCGGCAATCAGCATAGAAGCCGTTTGGGAAAATGCCGCAAGGACTGAGGCAATTCCAAATATAACCAAGCCAATCAGCAGAATCTTACGATTGCCGACACGATCAGCCAAAGTTCCCATCGGAACTAAAAGTCCAGCCATAAGTAATGGATAAATATCAATAATCCATAAGACTTGGTTACTTGTGGCACTCAGCGATTGGGTTAATGAGGGAACCGCAACATGCAGTACAGTCATATCAATCACAATCGGCAGAAATGCAAGCACGACAGCGAGCAATATCCACCAGCGTTTCGGATCAAGATTGGTAGCTTTCATGATTAAACCTATATTGATGGTTTATTAAATCAATTCTGAAATAAAGATGTAAATGAAAGATTTGTTGTGGGCTAAACTCGTTAACCCACAGCTTTTATTCTCAGTTTTGATGCTTAATGTGCCGCTTTACGTTTCGAGAATTTCTCAACCATGCTCATGACGACAATAAAGAAAATCGGTACAAAAATAACAGCTAGAATTGTTGCGCTGATCATGCCGCCAAAGACGCCTGTACCAATCGCTTTTTGAGTTTCAGAACTAGCGCCACTGGCAATGACTAAAGGAATAACGCCACAGGTAAATGCCAAAGATGTCATTAGGATTGGACGTAAGCGCAATTTAGCGGCTGCAACGGTTGCCTCCACTAAACCCATTCCTTCTTCTCTTAGTGCTTTTGCAAACTCAACAATCAAAATAGCATTCTTTGCAGATAGACCAATAATCGTGATCATGCCGACCTTAAAGAAAATATCATTTGGCATACCACGTAACATTACTGCTAAAAAGGCGCCAATCAACCCTAGAGGGACAACTAGCATCACAGAGAATGGAATTGACCAGCTTTCATAAAGCGCTGCCAAGACAAGGAAAACGACTAACATCGACAACAGTAATAAAAACAAGGTTTGTGATTCCGACTGTTTTTCTTCTAGAGAAATCCCAGTCCACTCATAACCCACACCTTTCGGAAGTTGTTCAATCAAATTTTCCATCTCAGTCATGGCTTGTCCTGAAGATATACCTGCTGCTGGACTGCCAGAAATACTCAATGATGGACGACCGTTGTAACGATTGTATTGTTGTGGGGAATGTTGCCAAATTGGAGTAATTATTTCAGACATTGAAACCAATTTACCGCTTTGACTGTTCACCTTAATCTGAAGAATATCTTCAATACTCATGCGTGATTTGGCATCAAGTTGCACAATGACTTGCTGCATACGGTCATGATTTGGAAAATCATTGATATACATCGAACCCATTGAGGTTGAAATAATATCGGTCACATCACTGAAATTAACACCTAATGCCTGCAATTTATCTCTATCAATTTTAAGCTGTACAGAACTGCCATCTGGCAAACCTTCAGGATAGACCTCCGCCACGATTTTACTTTGTGCTGCTAATGCTAAAAGCTGATCTTGTGCTTCTCTTAAAGCAGGCATGCCAATATTGCCACGATCTAATAATCTCAGTGAAAAACCAGATGAGTTACCCAATTCATCAATTGCTGGTGGTAACACAGACATGGTTTGACCTTCTGAACTTTCAGCCATCGCTATATTGGCATTATTCACGACTTCTTGTGCCGTAATAGTACGCTCTTCGAATGGCAATAGATTGGTAAAATACATCGCTGTATTCTGACCAGATCCACTAAAACCAAAACCTAAGACCGCCATATTGTCTTTAATCCCCGTTTCTTGGTCTAAATAATTTTGAAACTCAGCAACGACTTTACGGGTACGTTCTTGAGTTGCATCCGCAGGAAGTTGAATCGAAGTCATAAACCACCCCTGATCTTCTTCTGGCATAAACGCAGTCGGAACGTGTTTAAAACTAAAAATCAGCACAATGACAATGCCTAAGAAACATAACATTGCGAGGGTTTTATGTTTAATTACTTTAAATAAACTGCGTTCATAGCGATTGTTCAGCTTCTCAAAACTGCGATCAAACGATGCAAAAACACCCTTTTTCTGATGGTCTTGATCAATCGGTTTTAACATCGTTGCACATAACGCAGGGGTTAATGTCAGTGCAAGGAAAGCTGAGAATAAAATTGAAACCGACATGGTAATGGTGAACTGACGATAGATAATCCCCACTGAGCCTGACGCCAATGCCATCGGCAAGAATACAGCGGCTAACACTAAGGTGATGCCAATAATCGGATTGGTAATTTCCTTCATGGCTTTAGATGTGGCTTCAACTGGAGATAAGCCTTCTGTCGCCATAATGCGTTCAACATTCTCAATGACCACAATCGCATCATCGACAATAATCCCGATCGCAAGCACCATACCGAACATGGTCAGCACATTAATCGAAAAACCAGCAAGCAGCATGACTGAGAATGTGCCAAGCAATGCAATCGGTGCAACAATCGCCGGAATTAAGGTGTATCGAACATTATGTAAGAAAATAAACATGACAATAAAAACTAAAGCCATAGCTTCAAGCAATGTCATGATTACTTTTTCAATCGAAACTTTTACAAAAGGTGCAGTGTCGTAAGGTATAGAGAATTTCATACCATCAGGCAATGCTAGACTTAATTGTTCAATTTTTGCTTTTACACCCTCTGCAGTCTTAACAGCATTGGCACCAGGACTCATTTGTATCGCCACAGCTGTAGAGGCTTTACCATTTTCTAAAATCGCAAAGTTATACATTTGCGCACCAATTTCGACACGAGCAACATCCGATAATCGAACAATGGCACCATTTTGTTGAGCACGTAAACTAATGTTCTTGAATTGCTCTACAGTTTCTAATTGACCTTGAGCAGTCAAAGGAATGGTGATTTGTTGCCCCTTCAACGCAGGAACATCACCAATACGACCCGGTGATATCGGCAAGTTTTGGTTTTGGATGGCTGTATTCACATCTTGAATACTCAATCCATAAGAGACCAAGCGGTCTGGATCGACCCAAATTCGCATGGCTTTCTCAGCACCAAAGTTTTGGACTTTACCAACACCTTCGACCCGTTTTAATTCTTCAATTACATAGCGAGTCATATAGTCACTGACATCAATTTCACTATATTTGCCATTTGGTGAACTCAACCCCACCATCATTAAAAAACCAGATGATGCAGCATCAACCATCAGCCCCTGTTGTCGAACTGTTTGGGGTAGGCGCGACTCAATGGCTTTAATTTTGTTTTGTACATCAACTTGTGCCAGTTCTACATCTGTGCCTGGTTTAAAGGTTGCGGTGATTGTTGCTGTTCCAGAACTATCCGAACTTGAACTGTAATACAGTAAGTTCTTGACACCTGACATTTCCCGCTCAATCAATGTCACAACACTATCATTCAGTGTCTTTGGGGTAGCACCTGGATAGATTGCAGTAATACTGATCTGTGGTGGCGCAACACTCGGAAATCTTGCAATAGGTAACTTGGGAATACTGAGTACACCTAACAAAATAATAAATAAAGCGATCACCCATGCAAAAACAGGACGCTTAATGAAAAATTGAGACATTATTTCTTGCCTCCACTTTCCTGAGTATTTGTAGGTTGCCACTGCTTAATTTTTAGTTTTTGCTCAGGCTGTATACGATCAGCGCCTTCAACAATAACTTTTTCGCCTGCTTGTAATCCTTGTGTTACTACATAGCTATTTTGATAACGTTGACCAAGCTGAATAGGCTTGCTTTGCGCTAAACCTTTTTGATTAACAATCGTAACATTGGCTTTACCATTAATATCATGTTGAATCGCTTGTTCAGGTACTAACAGCGCATTTTCAACTTGAGCTCGGCTCATATTGACTCGAACATACATGCCTGGCAAAAGTTTTTGATTTTGATTATTGACTAGAATACGAATCGTGACATCACCCGTATCAGGATCAACTTTAGTATCCGAAAATAGGATTTCACCTGTAACGTTATAAGGTTTACCCTGACTATTTAGGATTTCAACCGTATGTTTGGTATTTGACACGTCACCTTGCTGTAAAGCTTCCTGTAGTTTTTCATAATCACTAATTGATTGCTTTACATCAACATAGACTTTATTAATCTGTTGTATTACGGCCATTGCATTAGTATCACCTTGACCAACTAATGCACCCTCAGTCACTAAGATTTCACCAATCGTTCCCGAGATAGGGGCTGTAACAGTCGCATATTTAAGATTAAGTTGTTGTCTGCTTAACATGGCTTGCATTTGCGCCACATCGGCTTTTGCTTTTTGATAATCTGCTTCGGTATTGTTGTATTCCTGCTGACTAACCGCATTTACTTTTACTAATTCAGTGTAGCGTTTTAACAGCACCTGCAAACGTGTCACCTCAGCTTGTGCACGGTTTAAAGTGGCTTGATTGCTTTTTACATCTGCCTGAAATATTTCAGAATTCAATTTAAAAAGCGGTTGACCTGCTTGCACATAAGAGCCTTGCTTAAAAAGTACTTTATCAACAATTCCACCTACTTGCGGGCGAATTTCAGCAATACGGTAAGCGACAACACGGCCTGGAAGATTTTCAATTAAATTCATGGAATGCGGTAATACCGTGATGGTACTGACAACCGCTGGTGGCATTTCTGTTGGGGACTGTTCAGCATCTTTGGCTTGTGTACAGCCGATTAAAAGTACAGTTGTAATAAGTATTGAACCTATTAAATGATAATGTGTTGACATGCTTTTTCAGAGGGGGGGTTTTAGATACTACTATTTTGAAATAGCAGTGTTTATGAATTGCTGATGTTGTGTGGAGATTGTGTGGAGATTGTGTGGAGAGATTAAAAGATTTATTTTTTAATGACACGCTTAAACAGCGTGGCTTGTAAATTAGTATAAATAATTTTGTTGTTCTACAATTTTGATCGTATCTTAGTTTTTTCTCATAGTTCATGAACTTTAAAATTCTAAACCAAGACTAATATTTATATAAGCAATTGAAAATACAATACATAGTTTCTTTATACACTTATGAAGTGAACTTTAGGTGAACATAAGTTAAATAGAAATTTTTAATTAGTTCAGCACAAACGTACAATCTTTAAGGCCTATATGAACCGTACCGGGTTTGTCGGAGACTTTTTTATTTAAGTTAGGCCACCTGACCTAACGGGTTAATCTTATCATAGTACATTGCTTCAAACTCAAAAGGCGATACATAACCCAGTGCACTGTGTACA
>NZ_VOYA01000004.1:0-244387 GCF_013420465.1 Acinetobacter sp. YH01005
CTTGGACTTTATGTCCACTAAAGAGCCGTTGAAGACTACGACGTTGATAGGTTGGATGTGGAAGTGCGGTGACGCATGAAGCTGACCAATACTAATTGCTCGTGAGGCTTGACTATACAACACCCAAGCAGTTGTATATATAGCATCAATTGATTCACTTATAATCAAAGCAACTTGATTTAGTTGAAAAGCTAGATAAAATGAACACCTTAAATTAACTCAAGTACTTCTGTTAATAACTCATTTGGTAGAAAACTTAGCACGAAGAGCACTGCTCTGAGATTAGACTAAGCAAGTATCCATAACAGTTGTGCTGGCGACAATAGCAAGAGTGAACCACCTGATCCCTTCCCGAACTCAGAAGTGAAACCTCTTAGCGCTGATGGTAGTGTGGGGTTACCCATGTGAGAGTAAGTCATCGCCAGCTCATTATTCGAAAACACCCCCTGACTAGTGCAGGGGGTGTTTTTTTATGCGTGAAGAAATAGGGAAAGATAAATGGATAGGGAAAGGGAATTAGATTAAAATTAATAATAAATCTAATTAAATAATTCATTTATAAGATGAATCGTTCCTAATAAAAGAATAAATTAGCTGAATAATGAGTCTAAAAAAGACAAAAAATCGGGCGTTCTCTTTAAAATTATGCTATAAAAAATAAAACGGCATAAAAATTGCTTATAAAGTGCGGTTAATTATAGGGGGAGTTATTAATGAAATTAGCGATGGGGTTAAAGGTTGCCAATTCCTTATCATTAACACCTCAATTACAACAAGCCATTCGTTTATTACAACTTTCAAGTTTGGAATTGGAACAAGAAATTCAAATTCAACTCGACAGTAATCCTCTATTAGAGAAAGTTGAAGAACAAAATACCGTTGAAAGTTTAAATAGCTTACAAGAACAAGAAAGGGAAAATAAAGACTTAACCAATGAATTAAATGCAGATCATTTGCCGGATGAATTACCGGTGGATACAGAGTGGGATGATGTATATACCCATCAACCGACAAGTTTAGGTGCCGCTGAGTTTGAAGAGCGCGAAGATAATCGGCAGGGTCATCAAAGTTTACAAGTGCATATGCTTGAGCAAGTTAATCTTTTACACTTTTCTATGATCGATAAATTAATTGCGCACTGTATTATCGATGCTTTAGATAACAAAGGGTTTTTAGATTGTGAATTAAATGAAATTACCCAATCGGTTCAGCATCTTCTAGACTCTATGGATTATGAAGAAGAAGTCGAAGATGACGAAGTTTTGGTGGTTTTAAAACATATTCAACGTCTAGATCCTGTTGGCGTAGGCTCACGCAATCTTGCTGAATGTCTAATGGTACAAGTTGAAAATCTTCCTGAGCATATAGAATATCGATATGAAGCTATTTTATTATTGAAAAATTATGAGTTGCTGATTACCAATGAATTACCCAAGTTGATTAAGCAAACGGGATTAAACACGGAACAACTTAAACTTGCCATTTCTTTATTAAAGACATTAAAAGCACATCCAGGGCAAGAGTTTGAAGATAAAGATTTAGACTATCAAATTCCAGATGTTGTAGTCTTAAAAAAGAATGAACATTGGTTGGTACAGTTAAATCCTGATGTAATGCCAAAACTACGGGTGAATTCTTTCTATGCCAATATGATCAAGCGTGCTGATCAAAGTGACGATAATCAATATTTACGTAATCAAATGCTTGAAGCAAAGAATTTCATTAAAAGTATTGATGAACGACATAAAACATTATTAAAAGTAGCAACTTGTATTGTTGAGCATCAACGAGCGTTCTTTGAGCAAGGTCCTGAGGCAATGAAGCCTTTGGTACTACGAGACATTGCGGAAGAAGTTGAACTCCATGAATCCACAGTTTCCCGTGTAACCACAAATAAATATATGCTCACACCACGTGGATTATTTGAGTTGAAATATTTCTTCTCAAGTCATGTTGGAACATCGTCTGGTGGGGAAGCGTCTTCGACGGCAATTCGTGCAAAAATTAAAAAGTTGATTGCAGAAGAAAATACACGTAAGCCTTTGTCTGATAATGCAATTGCAGTTTTGCTTAATGCAGAAGGTATTGATGTTGCTCGTCGTACAGTTGCGAAGTATCGTGAATCGTTACATATTCCATCATCTTCAGAGCGAAAAGTGTTGATCTAAATTTGAAAATCTGACTATTCTAGAGGTTCATTATGACGAAATAATGAATCTCTTTTTTTATAAGGAATGGCCGAAATGATCTGATTGTGTAAATGTATGCTTCGCATATTGAGTTGGATGATTCGGCTTGAACTTTTCCAGTCCTGAAAGAAGGTGAGGGATAGAATTATGCAGATTACAATTCGTGGCCATCATTTAACAATTACGCCAGCAATAGAAGAAAATATTCGTCTTAAATTTGCGGAAATGACCAAACATTTAGATCAGGTCAATAGTATGCAAGTCAAACTGACTAAAGATCATCAGGTTGATAAACGTTCAAAAAAAGGTAGTGATAATCATATCGCGGAAGCGATTATACGATTACCTGGGACAGAACTTTTTGCACAAGCGTGCGCTGATGATATGTATACCTCGATCAAAAAATTGTCTGAAAAATTAAAAAAACAATTACATAAACATCGAAAAATGCAGCTCATTTATATGCCTTTAACGGTTTAGATTGTAAATTGTACAAAAAGAGGTTTTTTATAACCTCTTTTTTTATATATATAATGTATGTGACTAATGAATTATTTTTTAGATTTATAGTAAAATGACGGGTTTTACACCGTTAGTCCTATATGGGGTCTTGTGATGAATAGTGAACAGCTCACTGAAATTTTAAAAGCTGCTTTTCCAGAAGCTGAGGTTGCAGTTAGTGGGCAAGGCGGCAAATTTGATCTACGCATTGTCGATGATCAATTTGAAGGCAAACGTCCTGTTGCTCGTCAACAATCTGTTTATGCACCTTTGAACTCCTACATTGCCAGCGGTGAAGTACATGCAGTAACAATTCGTGCAATGACCAAAGAAGAATGGCGCAAAGCAAGCTTATTCGGAGCTTAATAATTAATGGATAAATTTCTGATTCAGGGCGGTACTAAGCTCGAAGGTGAAGTTCGTATTTCTGGTGCGAAAAATGCTGCATTGCCATTACTCGCTGCAACTATCCTTGCGGATACACCTATTACATTAACTAATGTGCCAAATCTAAAAGATGTGAACACCTTAGTGAAATTGATCGCAGGTTTAGGTGTTCAAATCAGTTATGAAGGTGATACGGTTAAGGCTGATACTTCTAGCTTAGATAACCAATTTGCACCATATGAACTCGTGAAAACCATGCGTGCATCTATTTTGGTGCTTGGCCCGTTATTGGCGCGCTATGGTAGTGCAAAAGTGTCTTTGCCGGGTGGATGTGCAATTGGTTCACGCCCTGTAGATCAACATTTAAAAGCTTTAGAAGCACTTGGTGCTGAAATTGAAGTTGAAGCAGGTTATGTGCATGCCAAAGTGGATGGTCGTCTAAAAGGTGGCGAAGTTGTCTTTGATATGGTCACAGTTGGTGGTACTGAAAATATTCTAACTGCTGCGGTTCTTGCAGACGGTGTAACGACCATTCGTAACGCGGCTCGTGAACCTGAAATTACCGATCTTGCTAATATGTTGATCAAGATGGGTGCAAAAATCGAAGGTTTGGACACAGATACTTTGGTTGTTACAGGTGTTGAAAGCCTACATGGCTGTGAATATGCCGTTGTTGCTGATCGTATTGAGACAGGTTCTTATCTCGCTGCAGCAGCGATCACTGGCGGTAAAATCAAAACCACACATACTGATCCAAACTTGTTGGAGTCTGTGCTAGATAAATTTGAAGAAATGGGCGCGGAAGTTACGCGCGGTGAAGATTGGATTGAACTGGATATGATGGGTAAACGCCCGAAAGCAGTTAGTTTCCAGACTTTACCACATCCAGAATTTCCAACCGATATGCAAGCACAGCTGATGGCTGTGAATGCAATTGGTCGTGGTTTTGCCACAATTTCTGAAACGATTTTCGAAAACCGTTTCATGCATGTACCTGAATTAGCACGTATGGGTGCCAATATTCAGGTTGAAGGTAATGATGCTGTTGTTACAGGTGTAGAGAAATTATCTGCTGCACCAGTGATGGCAACTGATTTACGAGCTTCTTTCTCATTGGTTTTAGCAGCACTTGCAGCCGAAGGAGAAACATTGATTGACCGTATCTATCATATTGATCGTGGTTATGAAGATGTTGAAGCGAAGTTACAAGGTTTAGGTGCCCAAATTAAGCGAGTAAGTTAATGAGCGATATGAGAAACGATGATCCCAATTTTGACGTAATGGGCAATTTTGATCATGGTTTAACTTTAGCATTAAGTAAGGGACGTATCTTAAAAGAAACTTTGCCATTGTTGGAAACAGCTGGCATTAACTTATTGGAAGATCCGGATAAATCTCGTAAGTTAATTTTTCCAACGACCCATAAGCACGTACGTATTTTAATTTTACGTGCTTCTGATGTACCAACTTATGTTGAAAATGGTGCTGCAGATATTGGGGTGGCAGGTAAAGATGTGCTGATGGAGCATGGTGCACAAAATGTCTATGAACCATTGGACTTAAAAATTGCCAACTGTAAGTTAATGACGGCTGGTAAAGTCGGCATGGTTCGTCCGAAAGGTCGTTTAAAGATTGCAACCAAGTACGTCAATTTGACCCGTCAATATTATGCAAGCTTAGGCGAGCAAGTTGATGTGATCAAACTGTATGGTTCTATGGAACTTGCACCATTGGTTGGTTTAGGTGATTACATCGTCGATGTTGTGGATACAGGGAACACTTTACGTGCCAATGGTTTAGAGCCTTTGGAAGAAATCTGTAAAGTGTCTTCACGTTTAATCGTGAACAAGGCAAGCTTTAAACGTAAACAAACTTTGTTGAATCCAATTCTTGCACAGCTAGAAAAAGCCGTGGAAGAACGCGAGCAAGCAAAAAAAGCATAAGTCGTTAAATTCTTAGCGCTATGCTGACCAAACCGCTCAAATCTGGGCGGTTTTTTTATGAAAACTAAAAAATAATGATAAAACTGTATTTTCACTAATTTTAACGAAAGTTATTTTCAATAAAACTCCACATGAACACATGCGATAGATGTCCACAAGCTGCGCTAAAACAGGTAAACTAATCTTTTCCAATAGATTACCTTGTGGGTAAATTGATGCGACGTTTATCGACTCAAGATCAAAACTTCAAGCAAGCTTTTGCTGACTTGTTGGCTTTTGAAACTGTGAATGATCCAGAACTTTTAAAAACCGTTGACCAAATCATTGCTGATGTTCGTCAGCATGGTGATGCTCATGTTCTTAAATTGACACAGCAGTTCGATCGACATCCAGCGCATCAATTCTCAGAATTAGAGCTGACACAAGAACAGCTGAAAGCAGCATTTGATGGTTTAAGTTCAGAAGTGCGTGAAGCCTTAGAACTTGCTGCGAACCGTGTTCGTGAATTTCACCAAGCACAAAAGCAAGACGGCTGGACCTATGTTGATGCTTTAGGAAATACCCTTGGTCAAAAGGTCACACCGCTGGACCGTGTAGGTATCTATGTACCAGGCGGTTTAGCTTCTTATCCATCTTCTGTATTGATGAATGCTGTACCTGCGCATGTTGCTGGCGTGCCTGAAATTATTATGGTGGTGCCTGCGCCGAATGGTGATTTGAATCCATTGGTTTTGGCAGCAGCTTACTTAGCCGGCGTACACCGTGTATTTACCATTGGCGGCGCGCAAGCGGTTGCAGCATTGGCTTATGGTACAGAAACTATTCCATCTGTGGACAAAATTACTGGCCCGGGCAACCGTTTTGTTGCTGCAGCAAAACGTGCAGTATTTGGTCAAGTCGGTATTGATATGATTGCAGGGCCATCCGAAATTTTGGTCTATGCCGAAGGTCAAAACAATGCTGAATGGCTGGCAATGGATTTATTGTCACAAGCGGAACATGACACTGTGGCTCAAGCGGTATTTATTACGCCAGATGCAGAACTTTTAGATCAAGTTGAGCAATGGATTGAAAAGCATTTAGAAGCGTTACCAAAAGCGCATATTGCGCGTACTTCAATCGAAAACCGCGGCGCATTGGTTTTAGTCAAAGACCGTGCTGAAGGCGCCGAATTGATTAACCAAGTTGCGCCTGAACATTTGATGCTGTGCTTGGATCAAGCACAGGAAATGGCTGAAGATATCCGCCATGCCGGCGCGATTTTCATGGGTCGATATACACCAGAAGCGATTGGTGATTATTGTGCAGGTCCAAACCACGTGTTGCCAACCTCCGGCACAGCGCGTTTCTCATCACCGCTCGGTGTTTATGATTTCCAAAAGCGCTCAAGTTTAATCATGTGTTCTGAAGATGGCGTGAAAACTTTAGCGAAAACGGCTGATACATTAGCGCAGCAGGAAAACTTAGATGCGCATGCGAGATCTGCGAGATATCGTTACCAGTAATAAAATATAGACTAGGTGAAAAACTTAGTTTTCCAAAACTATAAACCTCTCCCTAACCCTCTCCTGAAAGGAGAGGGGAAATCTCATAAAATGAATATTCCTCTCCCTGAACGAGCTTTAAGGATTCCTTTAAAGCGAAGTGCAAGAGAGGTTAGGAGAGGATGAAAAAGAGCAAAATAAAATGCCAAATATTACCGCTGAACAAATGCGTTTTTGGAGCCCTGATGTACGTGAATTAGAACCGTACACACCGGGTGAACAGCCTAAAATCCAAAATATTTTAAAACTCAATACCAATGAAAACCCATATCCGCCATCGCCAAAAGTGGTGGATGCAGTACAAAAAGTATTGGCAAATTCTGCTGATGTTTTACGTTTATATCCAGATCCAGATGCGTCTGAGTTAAAGCAAGCGATTGCAAAACAGCAGCATGTACCTGTTGAGCAGGTCTTTGTCGGCAATGGCTCGGACGAAGTGCTGGCGCACATTTTTAAAGCCTTTTTTGTGCAAGAGCTGCCGGTTTTGTATCCAGATATTACCTACAGTTTTTATCCGGTTTATAGCCAATTTTTTGGCATTGCGGCCAATACTAAAATTATACCGCTCAATGATGCCTTTGAAATTGTGGTGGATGACTATAAACAGCCGAATGGCGGCATCATCATTACCAATCCGAATGCACCAACCAGCATTGCTTTAGGTTTGTCTGCAATTGAGGAAGTGCTGCAAGCTAACCCGAATTCAGTGGTTGTGATTGATGAGGCTTATGTCGATTTCGGTGCGGAATCTACTGTGGCTTTGGTTGCGAAATATGAAAACCTTGTGGTTTGTCAAACGACGTCTAAGTCGCGTTCACTTGCCGGTTTGCGCGTTGGTTTCGCGATTGCGCAGCCGCATTTAATCGCAGCGCTTGAAGCGGTAAAAAACAGCTTTAACTCTTATCCGATGGATCGTTTTGCGATTGCAGCAGCCGTGGCGTCATTTGAGGATCAAGCGTATTTTGAAGCGCAAAATGCCAAGGTGATTGTGAGCCGTGAAAAACTTGTAGAGCAGCTTTCTGAGCTGGGCTTTAAAGTATTGCCATCTGCGGCAAACTTTATTTTTGCCTCACTGCCATCTAAAGATGCAGGTGAGTTGGCTGCTGAATTACGCGAACGCGGGATTATTGTGCGTTACTTCAATAAGCCGCGGATTAATCAGTTCCTGCGGATCACCATTGGCACCGATGAACAAAATCAGCGCCTTGTGGATACGCTTAAAAACGATATTTTGGCTTGATTGCTGCAAGCTACTATAAATTTAAATCTACCCTAATCTTCCTTTCGAAAAGGTGAGAAGCACTGCTTCGCAAGGGGAGGGTTATAAAAAAGCGATTCAATTGAATCGCTTTTTTTGTTTAATCTGGCGTATACCAGGTATTTAACAAATCCAGCATCGCTTCGACTTTATCAAAACATTCTTGATATTCAGCATTGCAATCTGACGCGATGGTGATTCCGCCGCCGGCCCACAGCGAAACCTGATCTTGGTATTTTTGAATAGAGCGGATCAAAATATTCCAAGATCCCGTGCCGTCGTGATTAAAATAGCCCATTGAGCCGCAATAGGCGCCGCGCGGAGCGCCTTCAAGTTCTTCAATGATTTGCATCGCACGGATTTTGGGTGCGCCGGTAATCGAACCGCCCGGCAGTGCCGACATCAGAACCTCAAAAGGGTGTACATCTGTTTTCAGCACGGCCTCAACTTCACTGACCATGTGATGCACTTGATTAAAACTTTCAATATCAAAAAGTTTAGGTGTTTTTACAGAGCCTGTTTCAGCATAAACACTCAAATCATTACGCAGTAAGTCGACAATCATGACATTCTCAGCCATGTCTTTTTCAGATGATTTTAACCGTTGTTTTGACTGCGCATCTAACACTGGATCTTCATAGCGAGGCATCGTGCCCTTGATTGGCTTAGTAATAATCTTGCGTTCAGGTTTAAAATCTATAAAAAGTTCAGGCGAACAACTTAAAATTTCAAAATCATCAATACGTAAGTAGCCTGAATATGGTGCATCAGTCAGTGACCAAAATTCTTGAGCAGTATCTAAGAGTGAACCTTTAGCTTGAGCTGTAAATTCTTGGGTTAAATTAATTTGATAGCAATCGCCCGCTTTAATATATTCCTGAACTTGATCAAAGGCTTTTGTGTAGTCTGACTTGGACCATCTTGCAGTACATTTTTGTCTTAATTTAAATTGATTCTGAGCGATCTTGGTTTGAATTAGGTGATCAATGTAGTCGTAAATCTTAGCTGCAGAATGATCAGAACTATAAAAATACCAACCATCATTTTCTAGTCTTAAGTAACTAGAAAATTGCCCCAAAAACAAGCGAGGTTGGGCTTTGGCATGCAGGGAAATCTGTTGCTGCGTTGCATAATCATAGCTAATAAAACCAGCCCAGCCCCCAGAAAACCCACTGCCTAATTTTGAACATAAATCTTGGAAGGCGATATCTGGCAAGGGTTGAGTATCACATTCCTCATATTGATCTAAATTGGTACGGACATAAGTTTTAAGTTCATCATTCTTAAATTGCTGATATTGATTTGCCAAAAAGCAAATAACAGGTTGGTTTTGATCTTCTAAAAAAATCACATGTGACAAGGGTGCAAGCGCTTGCAAAATATTTTGAGCACTAACATTTTGTTTGAGAATAAATTTTTTAAAAGAAATCGGTTTTTGCATCAACAGAGAAATTAAATTTAAAGACTAAAATGGATTTTATACCATTCCTAATTCATTTGGTTTGCAAATACCGTTTATCGGTAAGAATTAGATTGCGACCAACGACAGTTGAACAAATTTCAGCTTGGATATAATTTAATCGAGCGAGCAAACAACTCAAGGAAAGATTTAACAGTTGTCACAAAATAATATTACAGCTGACTAAATCGAGTGGTTGAAAATCAAAAAAAATAAATACTCTTGGGAGAGTACCGTATGAAAAATTTCACTAAATTAGCTCTAGTTTCTTCAATCGCATTTAGTGCGAATGCTATGGCTATGCAAGCAATGGACGATGCTGCACTTAGTTCAACCACTGGTCAAGATGGTATTAACATCGGGATTGGTATTTCTAAAATTGAAATTGAAAAACTTTTCATTCACGATAACGACGGTTTAACGGATACAGCTAAGGGCGGTACAAGTACTGCTGGTGCGATCGTTATTCAAGGTAACGGTATTGCTGGTGATGCATTAGAAAACAAAGGTATCATCATTGGTGCAAACTATGATAACGGTGGTGCTTATCTTCTAGCTTCTCGTAATTTAGCTGATTTACGTATCGATACTGATGCGGGTACTGGTGCAAATGGTGCATTCATTAACATCGCAGCGGATGTGTCTGGTTTAGATATCAAAATTGGTGAAATTGGTGTAACAGCATCTGGTACAGCTGGTACTACAGGTATTCGCCGTGGTGGTGATGATAGCAACTACAATGCAATTTTATCTGGTCTTTCTCTAAAAACTGGACCAATGACTGCTAATGTTCAGTTAGGTGCTGCTCCACAAGGTGCCATGATCAAACTAAGCACAACTATGGTTGGCGGCTTAGAAATTAAAGATCTAGGTATCCTTGATGCATCAACTAAAACGGCTACACGTGAAGCAGGTGAAATCTTTATCGAAAGCATCAAGGTTGCTGATGCGGGTAAATCTGATTTAACCATTAACCAAGATGTCCGTGTTTATGGTAAAGAAGGCACAAACAATGGTTATATTCAAATGGTAAGCAACTCTGGTCCAATTGATAACTATGTGAAAGGTGTTCATTTAGGCAGTAAAGACGCTGGTTCAATTGGTGATATCGAAGTTCAAGGCTTACAAACATTCTACAGCCCAGCTATGGGTGTATATAACCAAGGTTCTGTAATTACAATTTCTAGTAAGTAATCTAGAATAAAAATAAGGCGCGTGTTGATCACGCGCTTTTTTTTACAAAAAAGTGCGGAATGACCCAATAAAGCATAAAAAAATGCTGTTTTTTTATAAAAAAAAAGGTATCTTGCATAATACATGGATGTAGAGCATTAGCTCTAAAAAAATAATGAAAAAAGGCACATCATTGCCGATAACTAAAAGTTAGAAGATATGTTAGAGATAGCTGTGGGCTCGGCATTGATGTATTACTTTGCCAAAGAGTCCTTCGAATTAAAAGAAAAGCCAGTCGGAACAGTTCACTATACCGAAACATTGGATTCACGAAATGATTCCTTTACTCGGATGCACCGTGAATCTGTAAAAATTAAACCTGCCATAGAAGATCAATTTCGAGGCATCGTTCGGCAAGCCTACGACTACAGTTGTGGTTCGGCGGCCTTAACTACTTTATTAAATGGTTATGTAGGTACACAGCTGACTGAGCAACAGACCATGAATGGTTTGCTGAAATTTGGTGAAACTGAAAAAATTATCGAACGTCGAAGTTTCTCCTTATTAGACATGAAACGTTTTGTCGCTGCTGTCGGGCTAGAAAGTGGGGGCTACAAAGGGGAGTTTTCAGATCTAGTTAAGCAAGGCCAACCTGCGATTGTTCCCATTTCATATGCTGGTTTTAAACATTTTGTGGTGTTTAAAGCCTATAAAGATGGGCGTGTTTATGTTGCAGATCCAGCACTGGGCAATATCAGTTTCGATGAAGTTCGATTCCAAGAAATATGGGAAAACAACACATTATTTTTAATCAATGTTGCGCCTGAGCAACGTAAAAATTTATTGGCTTTGCAAGATTCAGACTTGCGACATGTTGAAGATGCAACCGTGAACCGTTATGCATTGGTTGATATTCAATATCCGCAGTTTTACATGGAAAAAATTGCAGACAAGGCATCTACGATACGACTTGATAAAAATATGAATGAAGAGTCGGAATCATATGGTAAATCGAATTACAACTTTCTAAGGCTTTACTATAAGAGTAAATAATTAGATGAATGCGTATAACAAAGCGTCAGGATTAAAAAAATAAAAACGGTGGGAAGGAACATGAATCGTAAATGGATGAACAAAACACTACTAGCCATGAGTATTCAGGTGGTGATGGGGGTTGCCTATGCAGCTGAAGAGCCAAGCCTTGGAGAATATGATCCGGTTGAACAAGAGACAGCAGTAGAAGAATCTGTATCTCCTACTGCTGTAACCCAGGCTGATACTGTACAAGAAGCTGCTGCCGAGCCAGAAATTGGACAGTATGAATCTGTAGAAGAGCCCGTACAAGCTGAAATGCCACAATCCGAAGTCGCTACTGCCAATGAAAAAGCATCGACAGCACTTCAGCAACAAGAAGGTGATACGAGCCAAGAAGCGAATTTACAGGAAGTATTTAGCTCGAATGAACGTCAGTATTCATTGATTAAAAAAGGTGAAATATCATCTTTTTACGATATAGATTACACCTATTACCGTGATACACAGCTTGATATGGAAATGGCACAAGGCCAGCTTTATCAACTACGTGTACAAGAAAATGCAACACATTCGATGACCAATACATTTACCGTGCAATACGGTGTAATGGATAATTTGACATTCTCTGCATCTTTGCCTTTAGTGGCGAAAACTGATTTATTAAAAGATACTTCAACTGCAGGTTTAGGGGATATTTCTTTAGGCGCACGCTGGGAACCATTCCCACTGAAGCAAGGTCGTTTGCCTCTTATTTTATTTGGTAATTTGTCCACGAAAACTGGTGATAGTCCATACGAAATTAATGCTGTAAATGATCTAGCAACAGGTAAAGGTTACTATTCTGCAGGTATCGGTGCCAGCACACGTAAATATATTGATCCCGTTGTGTTGTTTGCATCCGTCTCGGCAAACTATGGTTTCAAAGAAACTGACTTAAACCAACGTCGTGGTTCGCGAGTCATTGAAGAGTTTGAACCGGGGATTAGTGGCGGTTTTGCATTCGGTTTTGCATACTCGTTTAACTACGATGTTTCCCTTACCATGTCATATCAACAAAGTTTCAATACCGGCGCAGAATTTACGTATAGCAGTGGCGAATCCTATTCACCTGCAGACCAAACCAGTTCAACTCTAGCGATTTCTTTAGGTGTACGTGTATCTCCAGAGACCATTGTGAATGGTACGGTGGGGTTAGGTTTAACTGAAGATGCACCAGATGTGTCATTAGGGTTGTCTTTCCCGTTGGATATTCTAGGTTTTGGAAAAAAACTTCGTTAAGAGGGCTGTCGTATGCGTAAAATTCGACTCAGCCCACTTGTTAGTGCGATCGTTTTAACGGGCTGTTCTAGTGCTGCTTTTGCACAATTGGGTACCAACCTTTCAGTTGATGTACGGTCACTTGCATTAGGTAATGCAGTAACTGCGGATCCTCCAGGGATTAGTGCCGTGCATTTTAACCCTGCAGCATTAACCAAAATTGAAGGTTTGCAAACCGATATGCAGGGGATCATTGCAAACTTTGATATTCAACGTGAATTTACCGTTCCTGCGGGTTATAACGTCTTTGGTTATTCTGATGACCCAATGGTCTGTAATGATGGCCCTGAAGTAACGGCAGATATCTGTACGGACTTTAAAGATAAGGTTTCTGGTGATGTTGAATATGCATCCCTATATGTACCTGTCTTAAAAAAGATGGTGGATTTTGGTGCTGGACAACCCATTGCCGCGCCAACGATGGGGATTGCCTACAATCCACCGGGTTCTAAAGCAACATTCGCATCAGCTGTTTATGCACCTTTGATTGCGGGTTTTGGTGCTGAAAATGGTAACCCAGGTAATTTCATGGGACAACAAGTTGCTCTAGAGCGTATTACTTATCTATCGCCAACAGTAGGCTATCAAGTCAGTGATGAGCTATCGATTGGTGGTGGTGTGGGGATGTCCTATCAAGCCATTGGATTGAAATCTGACCTGCGATTTCCCAATGAATTGATCGGCATGTTAAGGATGATTGATGAAGTCGTCTGTACACCATTTAAGGAAAATTCGGACATTATTACCGACATCTTGCTATTGGGGATGTGTAATACCGAAGAAGGGATGAATCCATTTGGCAAATTTGGTCAGATGGAATTGGCTTTAGAGCAGTCACTGAGCCCAAGTTACAACTTAGGGGTTTTGTGGGAGCCACGCGAAGATTTTAGTTTTGGTATGGTGTACCAAAGTGCAGCGAAAATGCGCATGAAAGGTCGTTATCGCATACAAAATGCGAAAGCACCTCAGGAGATGATTAAGGGATTAATGTCATCACCAACAGGTCAAATTTTAGCTGCAATTTTAGGTTTCCCAAATGCTGTGCCAAACTCGGAGTCGGGTTTGGTTTCGATGGATTTTGAATATCCACAGCATGTACAGGCGGGGATCAAATATAAGGTTATGCCTGATTTACAAATCAATTTTGATGTGGGCTGGACCGATTATCGTGCTTGGGACAAATTCCGTTTTGAATTCGACCGTCAAATTTCAGCGCTGAAAATTGCAAAATTATTATCTGAAAATGTGACCGATAATTCTTTGGCCTTACCTTTGAAATTTACGTCGCCTTGGAACTGGGGCATCGGTATTGAATATTCAGCAACAGATCGTTTGAAATTGCGTGCAGGCTATGAACCACGGAGTACCTCTATTCCTGACGGTAAGCGAAATACCATGGTACCAATTAATGGTGCGCAACTCTTTGGTATGGGGATTGGATATCGTTTTGATGCAGATACGGATCTAGATTTATCAATCGGCTTTTTACGCAGTAAAGATAATATTCCAGCGAATGGTAGTAGTCTGGCAAACTTAACCGGTGTGAATAACATACTTTTAAACCCATATGCTGGAATGAATGTAAAAACCGATACGAAAATCACCATCCTAGGATTAAATTACAGAACTCGTTGGTAGGATAAGCAGACAGAATGAAAAGGATTTTATTCATAAAAACGTTACTTGCACTGTCTGTGGTGCAAGTGTCGTATGCCTATGCCGGGGCGTTTCATACCATTATTGGGCCGGATGGGCGCCCAATGGTGGTACAAATACAAGAAAAAGCTGTAAAGAAACTCAAAGAAAGTTCTATAGCTAAAATGATTGATTCACCATCTGTACAGCAACACGTTACTCAACCATCTGTAAACATTAGTCCGTCTCAAACCAAGACACCGATGACGCGTCGAACGAGTCCAACAGCACAGGCTGCTGAACCGGTGAAGTTTCAGAGTTTAAGTACACGTGAGCCGGAAAAACGGGATGATAATAAAGCTGTCGCAGTCGATAAAATTAAAGAGGTCTCAGGTGATAACGTTCCCAAATCTGAAAAATCAGTACAAGAGTCAGGTACTTCAACAAAAGTTGTACCTTCAACCATATGGACCGAAAAGTTACAGCAATCAGAGCTAACCCAACCTAGTGCTCCGTATCAGGCCAAAGTTCAGGCTGAAAAAGATAAACCTATCGTCGAAAAAAAGATCCTTGCTGAGAAAGTTGTTAGCACTGATAAAGCCGTACAATCTTCAGGTGAAAACTTAGAAAATCATCCTTCAAAACAATCGGCTAAGGCAAAACAAGAGCAAGGCTTTTCGACGATGGCTGGTGAAAAGTATGTCAATAATGAATATCTTGAAGATAAAGAGTTTAACTTAGAAGGCAAAAAGCGCTTTTACACCATGCCCGAAGGCGTTATTGATAGCAAGATGGGGCAAACGCGGATGCAAACCATTGAACGTGAAAAAGGTGTCAGTCGCTCCGTCATTGATAATTTATTTAAACGTAATCAACCCGAAGATACAGGCCCAATCACTTTAGCCACATCATATTATCGGGTGTCACAAGCTGATACCATTCAAGGTTTAGGTCAGCAATGTTTTTCAAATAAAAAAATGAAGAAAGCCAAAGAGCTTGACTTGGCACAAGATATTAATTTATGGCCTCGAGCGCCTTTATCAGACGAATTTGACTATGAAGTCGTAAAACTAAAATCACCATTACAAAATATTCGTATACATTCATTTGCATCCAAAGTACAAAATCCTACATTTTATTGGCCATTTGCGGTATTTTTAGACAAAAATGGATGTGTCATGGAAGGCGCAGGTGGATTCAAAAATAACCAAGGTGAAGCGGATCATCTTTACCATGAAAAAATTGAAGGCGTGATTCAAGTGCCTAAAGGTAGCCAGTATTTATTTTTAACGCCTTTAGCAACAGCAATTGACGTCGATGGTCGCGTATTAACCAATCAAGGCCAACTTAAATTAACAGCAATCCGTTAAGGACATAAAAAAGAGAATTAGGATGAAAAATAAAATTTTATTACCGTTTGCTTTAACGGCATTGGTTGCAGCGCTCAGTGGCTGTGGCGGTGAAAGTGCAAATGTGAATCCTGAAATTTATGATACCAGTACGACCAATGGTACTTGTAAAAGTAATACCGAAGGCTGTGTTGAGTTCGTTTTAGATTATCCAATTGAAGGTCTGAATTTTAATTGTTCGAGCGACGTTAAAAATACCTACATTACTTTATTTGATCTAAAAGAAGGTGTTTCGACAGGTGCTTGTAAGATTGGCGATACGGTAACTTTCTTTGTCCAAGGTGAAAAATCACGTCGAATTGATTTGGGTAAAGTAGATTTGAAGCAAATTTCCAATGTAGCCAGTGGTACGACACCTCCACGCTTGACCTTATTGGATTTGGCAGCTGGCATCGTGGGTAAACCTGCTGCAACGATTGCAAATACCGACGCAACGGTTAAAGTGGCCATGCGTTTGGCTAAAATTATTCAAGCCTTGGCTTTGAAAAATAACAGCGCAGTTACAGCTACAGATATCCAAGCGGTTTATATCAACAATGCAGATAAAGTATTGATTGATCAAATCACTCGAAATGTCGCGACAGCAGATTTCAGTATCAGTTCAGATACGGAATTTAATGACTTGTTTACACCTTGGCTAGACCTGTCCGAAGTCAGCAATGAAAATGCATTTACCTTAGTTTCAAAACTCATGAATATCTCAACGGCTGCGGTATATCAGCCTGAGTTTGCGTTATTTTCAACTGATGGCGTAATTACCAATGCCAGTGGTTCAAATGGACTGGTCGGCTGTGACAAAAATGAATGTTTGCCGACCGATAGTTCAAAAGTCAATTTATTTGGTCATTTCATGTTAATGACGGACCGCCAAGGTATGACTTTTGGTAGTGGTTTACAGTGGAAGGGCAAAGTTGATCAACAGTTGAGTACCATTGGTGGTGTGAATGTCTTGCTCTTGACACAGGTACGACCAACACGTTTAACAGCAACGCCACAGGACAATTGGATTGATCCGCTTACCAAGCAAATTGATAGACCTGGCATTCTGGGTTTCCGTTTTGATGCAGAAGAAGCCAACTCTGGCCCTTTGATTATTAAACAAGGGACGCTACTTGCTGACAAAATGGTGGTCGGTACAGGTGGAAGTTTATATAAAACGTTAATGGCTAAAAAAGATGATTATGTTCTGACGGCCGATGATAAGAAAAAATTAGGTCTTTGGGAGCAAAACATTAACCAAGTGCAATTTAAAGGCACGATGGATTTATACAAGCTTTATCCGCTGTCGTATTTAGACAAAAAAGTCTTTAAGTCTGTTGAAAATGTTGCTGCTGGACAAAATTATATCTTCCCCTTGTATGCAGATTTAACCTTTAAATTTACCGATACTTCGATTAAAACAGTGAAATTGGGTGTGGTGATTGACCGTAATGGTGATATTCGCACAAATATAAAATCTGGCGTGCCAGACGATGTATTTACTCGTCAAGATAGCCAAATTGTCGACTTGTCTACACACGCGACGGAAGGCTGTAGCGGAAAAGATGTGCTTGACCCACTGTTAATGAAAGATGACAAAGGTGTACAGCAATATCGTATCGGAACGACAACCCGTACCTTTACGCCTGAAGGAAATATCAATCCAAATACCATTTCGATTCGTATGATTTTAGCTGACCCATATTTCCATACGCTTGATGGCGCGCTGATTGGAATGAACTCAAGTGTGAAAACTTCAGCGGATACATCAATGGTTGTAGGCGGTGCTTTAGTGCAGTTACACAATATGATCAATGCCAATGCAGGCACACGTCCCTCTGGCGTTGCGTTGACGGATTCGGATAATAAAGTGGTGAAGTGGGGGAATAGTTTGGCCAGCTTTAGTTATATTTATAGCTTAAAAAATCCAAATGATACAGCTGCGGCTCAAACGGCGAAGTTAAGCGGTGGTGATATTTCTTTAGAATTGGCTCCTTGTTACACCATCAAGGCAAAATAATCGTCAAATATGAGTAAAATAAAAAAGCCCATCAGTGATGGGCTTTTTTAATATTGAGAGCAGCAAATTAACCAGTGTGATCGAGTCGCGTACCAAGGGTTTCGAGATGCATTTCAAACTGACCTGTTTTGCGGTCAGCAAAATAATGCCGCAGCGTTCTTTCCACACTTGGAAAGGCTAAATCATCCCAAGGAATATCTTCTTCACTAAACAATCGTGATTCAATGGTTTCATCACCCGCACCAAATTCACCATTGATTAGTTCAGATTTGAACAAGGCATAAATTTGCCCAATACGGGGAATGTTATACATGCAATATAGTTGCTCAATGTTGACTTCTGCTTCGGCTTCTTCGCGAGTTTCACGCGCTGCACCTTGCTCCATTGTCTCATAGAGTTCCATATAGCCAGCGGGTAATGTCCATAGCCCATAACGTGGCTCAATCGCACGACGGCAAAGTAAAACTTGATTGTCCCAAACGGCTAAAGCACCACAAATGACTTTAGGATTCACATAATGAATAAACCCACATGCGGTACAAATACGGCGTATCTGATGATCTCCAAGCGGGATCGCTTCTTTTGTTTTTTGTCCGCAGTTTGAGCAAAAGTTCATATTCATCGTCATGGATTGTGTGAACCGTCAGAATAACTTAAAAATAAAACTTTGGCATCATTTCTAACCAGCTTGGCCGAAATTCAGCTATGATGAAAATAAGATAATTATAAGGATGTAATGTGGATGGATGAGGGTTTATTGACTCAGCGATTGCAGCAAAGTTTACGTTTTTCTAAGCGTATTCAACCCGCGCATGCTGCTGTATTGATTGCGATTACCCAAGAAGATAATCCACGTATTTTATTGACCCGCCGCTCACTCTATATGAATAATCATGCCGGTGAAGTGTCCTTTCCCGGTGGCAAACGTGATGCCCAAGACACCAGTAATATCGTGGTGGCGTTAAGAGAAGCCCAAGAAGAAACCGCTCTAAATCCATTTGATGTGCAACTTTTGGGTGATTTGCCAATGCAAAAAGCACGGAATGGGATGTTGGTTAAACCGATCGTGGGGTTGATCCCGCCTGATGTAAATTTGATACCTCAACCCACTGAAATTGACCGTATTTTTTTTGCATCATTAAGACAGCTTTTAGAAACACCGCCAACGCCATATGAAGTTCGTTTTGCCCAGCAATCGCTTTATTTTCCCAGTTTAAGAATCGAAAACGAAATCGTATGGGGCTTGACTGCACGGATGTTGATTTCCTTATTTCAATATGGTTTGAATTATCAAAAAGAATGGCCTTTTTTATTAAATTCTCCTTCATTTCATTTGGGCCGTGAGCCATAAATCATTTTTAGAAAGTCAAAATAGGATGTTTGATCATGTTGTACAAATTTCAAGGATATAGCCCGAAAGCCACGCATCAACCTTGGGATGGTTGGGTTGCAGAAAATGCAACGGTCATTGGGCAAGTTGAATTAGGCCGAGAAGTGAGTGTCTGGTTCGGAGCCGTCATTCGAGGGGACAACAGTCGTATCAAACTGGGTGATTTTACCAATGTACAAGAAAATGCGGTGTTGCATACCGATGCAGGCATTGAAATGACCATTGGCGATTATGTCACGATTGGGCATCAAGCCATGCTACACGGATGTACCGTAGGTGATAATAGTCTGATTGGAATCAATGCCGTGGTCCTAAATCATGCCGTGATTGGTAAAAATTGCATCATTGGTGCGAATGCTTTAATTCCAGAAGGGAAGGTGATTCCGGATAATTCTGTTGTGATGGGTTCACCGGGTAAGGTTGTTAAGACTTTAGATGAACAAGCGGAAGCACGTCTAAAAATGAGTGCCATGCACTATGCCGCTCATTTTAAACATTTTACTCAACTCGAAGTCGCTGAACTTTAGAACGCTATACATGGCAAGCAAAAAAGCCTCGAAGTTTGTCGAGGCTTTTTTATGGATTAAATGCAGAAAGCGCTGTGTCTGAGGTGGAAAATCTCGCGAACTGCGATGGAGTGGAGTATCATATTCAACGTTTTTTAAGATTAACTTTAATTAAGGTTGCGCATGAAATTACTGGCATTGGAAACTGCCAATGAGCAGTGTTCCGTCTCGATTGTAGATGAAACTCAAGAGCTTTATTTTCAACTCGATTTACGGGCAAAAGCGCAGACGCAAACCATTCTCCCAATGATTGAGCAAGGGCTTAATCAAACTGCTATTGAGTTAGCGAATTTAACTGCGATTGCCTTTAGTCGTGGGCCTGGCTCATTTAGTGGTGTTCGTATTAATGCAGCGGTAACACAAGCCTTGGCATGGGCCAATGACGTACCTGTTGTTCCAGTATCGACTTTACAAGCTTTGGCTCAAGCGGCGCATCGTCTACATGGTTTGACTGAAGTAACGGCAGTCCTTGATGCTCGCATGCAAGAAGTGTACATCGCCAGTTATCAACTCGATGCCAATGGCATTATGCAAGCTGTAGATGAAGAACAACTATTAAGCTACGCAGATGCCACACCACAGATCAAATTTACCGTTGTGGGTTCTGGTAGTGAGCTCATTCAATCAGAACAAACACAATACAAAGACTTAAGTGCAACAGCACAAGATATTGCTACTATTGCCCGCGAAGCGGCGCAAAGAAAAGCATGGGTGAGTGCTGAACTTGCATTGCCCGTTTATTTACGAGATAACGCCTGGAAGAAAATTTCAGAACAAGGCAAGCCATAATTAGGGTTATATATGGATCTTCTACTGCTGCTCAAAGCGGCAATCATGGGTATTGTTGAAGGTATTACCGAATTTTTACCGATTTCAAGTACAGGGCATTTGATTCTAGCCTCAGAATTAATGAACTTCTGGACCAAAGAAAAAAGTGATGTTTTCGTGATCGCGATTCAAATGGGTGCGATTGCTGCGGTAATTTATGAATACTGGGGCCGCCTGTGGGGCGCAGCAACCGGTATGGTGACGGGTGAAGAAAAAGGTCGCCGTTTAGGTTTTGGCTTAATTCTCGCTTCGATTCCAATCGTGTTGATTGGTTTGACGTTTGGTCAGACGGTGAAAGAGCTGCTGTTCAATAACATTGCGATTGCTATGGGGTTGATTATCGGTGGTTTGATCATTATTTGGATCGAAAAAAATCCACCGCAAGTGCGTGCCAAAGAAGTAGAAGATTTAACCATTAAAGATGCGATTTGGATTGGTTTAATTCAAGTTTTATCTTTAATTCCTGGGACTTCACGTTCAGGTGCAACTATTATTGGTGCCATGTTCTTAGGGGTTTCTCGTAAAGCAGCCACTGAGTTTTCATTCTTTTTGGGTATTCCGGTTATTGTCGGTGCAGGTTTGCTGGATTTATATCAAAGCTATGATGTATTTCAAGGCACTCAAGATTGGACTGTGATTGCAGTCGGTTTGATTGTTTCGTTTGTCTCTGCATTGATTTTAATTCGTGCGCTTGTCGCTTATGTGGCAAAACGTGATTTCATGATTTTTGCGTGGTATCGAATTGTTTCAGGTTTATTGATTTTATTGTTCGCATTTACAGGCTGGAAATTATGGTAAGCGAAATCCGCTTATACACAGAACAAGAGTTTCATGAGAAAGCACAGCAGTATTCTGCTGTGCTTTCTTCACGTGGTGTATCTGTAAATATTGAATTGATTGAAAAATTAAACGCGCGTTTTTTACGTTTAAACTCTGAACTCAGTTTGTGTGTCGATGCAGATGGTTTGTGGTTAGCGGCCAATGGCATGAAGATGCAACCCGATTGGAAAGCAGAAGTGGGGCGTTTAAAGCGAGCATCCTTAAAGTCTGAGATGATTGCACGTGCGTGTAATTTGGCTGAAAAACCACAGCTTGTAGATGCAACCGCAGGGCTAGGGCATGATAGTTTATTGATGGCCCATTTGGGTGCGCATGTGACCCTTGTGGAACGTCATCCAATTTTATTTACCCTATTGGAAGACTCACATCAACGTGCGCAGCAAGATGCATTTTTAAGTTCGGTTGTAGCTCGAATTGAATTGGTCTTTTCAGATTCGGCAGATTATTTGAAACATTTGTCGACGACCAATCAAATCTTTGACGTGGTTTATCTCGATCCGATGTTTCCGCAGCGAGATCAAAACCAGCAAGCCGTCAAAAAGCAAGCTCAGGTCAAAAAACAAATGCAATTATTGCATTTGCTGTTACCTGAAGATGGTGAAATGGATTTAGGTGATAATTTACTGGATTTAGCACAAAAAATTGCTAAACGTGTTGTGGTTAAACGTCCACGATTGGCGGTTTTTTTAGCGAATCAAGAGCCGCAACATCAGTGGCAAGGTGATGCTTGTCGCTTTGATGCATATTTCCAACATGATCTTGTGACTTAAAATGATATTTGCTTCAATATTGTTCAAAGATTTGTTATATAGTTAAAAAATAGCATTGCTAAAAACGACATCAGGCATAAAATTATTTGTGCAATTAAGCGAGCCAAGGCCACCATCAGAACTCTATGATTGATTTCAAACCCTCCATCAATTTTTGGCATGATTTTAAAAGCAACCAAACTGCGGGGATGTGGTTATTTTTGGGGTCTCGTCGTTCTTTACAAATCGTTCGACCATCGATTTTACAATTGGTGTTTTGGGGGATTTTAGGTGGTTGTGCCAACAGTTTATTTAGTTGGCTCAGCACGGGGCGTATTGGCGAATTTAATGCCCAAGGTCTCATTAGCTACGCATTGTGGCCATTTATTGCTTTAATCGTGGGGATTTTCCTGTCACAACGTGTGAATAATCCACGGTTAATGTTGGTCCCAGCATTGCTTTGGTTGGTGCTTGATACGCACATCATGTTGTTTCAATGTTTGATTCAATATTTGGGAGATCTCGATTTTCTTCCATACTTCTTGTACGACTACATTCCAACGTTATTCATTATTCTATTTGTTTGGCAAAGTCTGGCTGTCGTTTGGGTATTTTCACGTGAGCTGAAATGGCCATGGTGGGAGCGGGCACTGATTATGGGTGCGACGCTATTTACTTTGGTCGTGTGGCAAGTCTCAGTCAAAGATCAGCCGATTTGGAAAGTAGAAGAAGTTCCACCAAGCTTTGCTGAAGATGCCTTCTATGCACAAAGCCGTTTGCTCAATAAGTCTTTAGACGCAGTGGAATATGGTGAGTTTGCCCAATCCCATTGGTACTTCTTAGGGGTGGCGGGTGCGAGTTATCAAGATGTCTTTAAACTGGAAATTGAACGGATTAAAGAACAATTTGATACACGTTTTGGCACCTATGGGCGTTCGGTTGAACTTATCAATAACCCTGCAACGCGCACTGAAATTCCGCTAGCATCTAAAACCAGTATGGAGTTGGCGCTGCGCCGTATTGGTCAGCAGATGAACCGAGAAAGTGATGTCTTATTTTTATATATGACCTCACATGGTTTACCGAATGTCTTTGAAATGGAAAATGCACCTTTGGATTTGGCGCAAGTCGATCCTAAATGGTTAAAAGAAGCCTTGGATGCATCCGGAATTCGTTGGCGTGTAATTGTGATTTCTTCATGTTATTCAGGCAGTTTTATTCCAGTGCTACAAAATGATAATACTTTAATCATTACTGCATCGGCAGCAGATCGTCAGTCTTTTGGCTGTTCGAATGAAGCTGAATACACCTATTTTGGCCGTGCGTTCTTTGATCAGGCGATGCGTGAGCAGACCAGTATTCAAGCGGCATTTAATGAAACCAAAGCGACTGTAGCGAAATGGGAAGCAGCGCAAGGTTTCGAACCTTCTGAACCGCAGTGGTCGATGGGGAAAAACATGGCATTAATGTTGCCTCAATTAGAACAACGATTGTTCCCGCCGACGACTACTGCACCGGCTACGACGGTTACGCCTTAAAAGATAAAAAAAGTTTAGGATAAAGATCATGGAATTAGTACAACGAAATACTTGTTTTGCGGGTGAGCAGCGCATTTATCAATTGGATTCTTCAAGTCTAAAAAACCCAACAAAGTTCGGTATTTTTCTGCCGGAAGCAGCCTTGCAAGGCCAAGCGTGTCCTGCATTGTTTTATTTGGCGGGATTAACCTGTACTGAAGAAACCTTTGCCATTAAAGCGCATGCACAGTGTTTAGCTGCGCAGCTCGGCCTGATTTTAATCAGCCCTGATACTTCTCCACGTGGGGAACAGGTGGCGCAAGGCGATCATTGGGATATTGGGCAAGGCGCAGGCTTTTATATTAATGCAACGGAACAACCTTGGGCCGAGCATTATCAAATGGAACGTTTTATCACTGAAGAATTGTATTCGTTGGTACAGGCTGAATTTCCGGTACAAAAGGGTGCGATTGGCATATTCGGACATAGTATGGGCGGTCATGGTGCATTAACTTTAGCGTTGAAGCATCCTGACCTGTTTAAATCGGTTTCTGCTTTTGCACCGATTTGTGCGCCGAGTCAGTGTCCTTGGGGCGAAAAAGCCTTTAGTCAATATCTAGGTTCAGACCGTCAGCAGTGGCTTCAGCATGATGCTACAGCTTTAGTGCAATCCAAAGGGGCTTTGTTTAAAGCCATTTTGATTGACCAAGGCATTGATGATCAATTTTATAGCCAGTTAAATCCGGCGTTGTTTCAGCAAGCGTGTGAGCAAGTTGGGCAGCCACTCGAACTGCGTGAACATGCAGGCTATGATCATGGTTATTATTTTATTCAAAGTTTTATGGATGATCATTTGCAATTTCACGCTGTCCAATTGCAAACAGTAGTTCATTAATCTAAAAGCCAGTAGTTAAAAATATTGAGGCATAGCTTGCTTTGATATACGTATAAATAAAGCATGGTGATGAGCATTGCCATGCAAATGAATAAATTCGACATACCAAAAAAAATAATTTAGGGTACTTATGCAAAATTCACAAATGGAAACGCCGCTTCCGCCAGAGCTGCCCGTGATGAATCCACCGAGTCTATTTGGTGAGACAGAACAGGCTGATGTTTTGGGAAGAAATTATCATTTTAGGTTTAAAGGTAATGCGTCTGAATATTTCGGTATTTGGATTGTGAATATCTTACTGACGATTGTCACGCTTGGACTTTATGCGCCTTGGGCAAAGGTCCGCCGTTTACGGTATTTTTACGGTAATACTTGGGTGTTTCAGCGTTGTTTTGACTTTACCGGTTTGCCTACAAAAATTTTAGTCGGGCGAATCATTGCGCTAGTGGTCTATGGTGGTTTCTCTTTTGCTATAAATTATTCTTGGGAAGCTTTCTTAGCGGGCTTTGTCCTAATCTTCTTTGCGGTTCCTTGGCTCATTCGATCTACGATTCGCTTCCGTGCCCGTAACAGTAAGTTTAGTAATAGCCGATTCTTTTTTTCTGGGACGAATAAAAGCGCGTATTGGTGTTTTGTCAAATGTCTTGCGGTGGTTGTCTTTACCCTTGGATTGTTTACACCAGTTGCGGTCTGGCTATATAAACGTGAATGTCTGAATCATTTGTATCTGGGGCAGTTGAAATTTAATCTGAATAATACGTGGGGCGATTATATGCGCGCCATGTATGTGCCTTTATTTCTGTTTATGGGCTTTGGTGCATTGCTGGCAGTAATCTTTGCAATACTGTTTGGTAGTTCAGATGGTTTAAATGACGCATCTTATGTCTTCATTATTTTTGGTATGTATTTGATTGGCTATATGTTTATTTGGCCACTCACAGCTGCACGTATTTTTATTACCACTTGGAATAACACCACGTTGAGCCGCAGTCAGTTTCATACGGACTGTAATCAATGGCGCTATGCATGGATTGTCTTGAGTAATTGGTTGGCTAAAGTGATTAGCCTCGGTTTACTGACACCATGGGCAGTTGTGCGACTATATAAATATCAGACGGAATCTTTGCATTTAATGTTGGTCGATGATCCAGACCAATTACAAAATCAAATGCAGCAAGATCACAATGCAATTGCTGAAGAATTATCCGATATTTTTGACCTAGATATTTCCTTATAACACAGGTGAATTACATGAAAACATCAGTAGTGAATGCAACCTATTATGATGGGAAAGTGTCAAAACCCTTTGTTGCTCAAATCAGCGCAGATGGGGAACATGCCGTGATTGTGCGTTATGGTCAAGACCTAGAACAAACGCAGCATTACACCTATCAAGATATGACGCTGATTGGAGCGTTAGGTGATATTCAGCCAGTGATCGAGTTAAAGGACGATGCTCGTTTAGAGTTTCATCAACCCTTGCCGGAGTGGTTTAATCTCGATGTGAAGTCGCGTTGGCATTCGATTTGGAAATTAGAGCGTTCACCTTCTCTAATCATTTTTAGTGTGATTTTTGTGGTGGCTTTTGCTTTTGTCTTGATTAAATGGGGCATACCTGCGGCGTCACATGTGGTGGCCAATCAACTGCCTGAGACCGCTTTAACGAGTTGGGGCGATCAGGCGGAAAAATATATTATCGATATGACTGAACCTACAAAATTGCCACAAGCACGCCAAGACAAACTGAAACAAGAATATCAACAATTGGTGGCTGAAAATCGTCCTGCGAAGTTGTTATTCCGCGGTGGTGGTAGCATCGGTGCAAATGCATTGGCGATACCCAATAACACCATTATCGTGACAGATGAGTTGGTTAAATTAGCGAAAAATGATTATGAGCTCATAGGTGTGCTTGCACATGAGCAGGGGCATTTAGTTCAACGCCATAGTTTGCAGCAAAGTTTGTCAGGTTTAGGCATCAGTATTATTTTGTTGATGATTACAGGGGATGGCTCTGACATTCTCACCAGTTTGCCAGTGGCTGCGGTGGGTGCGAGTTACTCACGAGACTTTGAATCAGAAGCAGATTTATATGCCTTAAAACAACTTTCAAAACATCAAATTCCAACGGCACATTTTGCAAACTTCTTACAACGTATGGAAGATGAAGCTGATGGTGAAACAGCAAAAGAGAAAGGTACAAGGGATGAAACTGCCAAAGATCAGAGATCTTGGACAGACTTCTTTGAGTCACATCCAGCGACGAAGGCTCGTATTGATGCAGTTAGAAATTATCAATCACATCAGCATTGAGTGAAAGGCTTTGACAATATGGCGACGTAGACTACGGTTCGCGTTGCCATGTTGCACTGAGTTCTTCTTGTCCCATGCGGATTAAATGATCTAAAACCACATGTTCCAATTGATCTAGATTTGCACTTGGATCTTGGGCTGAAATTACTACATCTAAAAAAGCAGCTTGTGGTAAAAGATTGACCTCTGCAGAGGGTAGTTGAATCTTGAATGCAGTATTTTCTCCAATGAGCTGTTCATTGACTTCAAATTTATGTTTCCAATGATTGACTAGGCGTTTAGCAACACGCGCTGCTTGGGCGGTGGTGATGTGTGTTGAACTTTTCATAGATGCAATTTTATTGTTAAGTCGTCAGTCCTTTAACTTAGCAAAGTACATAGATGCCCGTTAAGTCTAAAAATGCAACGCTGTGTTTCTATCCCTGAGATCTTTATCCATATTAATCACTGATGTTACGCACGCAAAAAATAATTTTGCATTTTTAAAATGATATTTAAGTCAATTCGACTGAGTCTTACATCTAGGGCTTAAATAAAGGGATTAGCCTTCGGCTGGAGGTACTCTTACGAAACGATGATTCTCATTAGGCAAAATGAGAAGCGAAGCTTCGCAAGGAAACCATCTTGCAGAGCAATGCTCCTCACCGCAAAACTCGCTTTCTAGCGTCTATTTAATTAAAGTATTGCAAAAACATTTTTGATTAGAAGTCGTGCTGTCTCAAACAATTGCGGATGACGTTACCGCGTATCGTTCTTTTATTTGAATCAAATTTCGGTTCTGATGTTACTGCGTAATATCAGTTCATCCTAGGTTTCTTTATTATAGAGATCTCAATCATCGGCATCGAAAAAACGACTAAGGGCATGGGCAGCGAATAGGGGGACAATTTGTTATAATGCGTCAATCACTTCCTTTTCAAAGCTAGGTTTTTCATGTCCAAGCCATTCTTAATCGCACCTTCAATTTTGTCAGCAGACTTTGCGCGCTTAGGTGAAGAAGTTGAAAATGTTCTAGAAGCAGGTGCAGATGTTGTTCATTTCGATGTCATGGATAATCATTATGTACCGAACTTAACTTTTGGTGCGGGCGTTTGTAAGGCATTGAAAAAATACGGTATTAAAGCACCGATTGATGTACATCTAATGGTTTCACCAGTAGACCGTATGATTGGTGATTTCTTAGACGCTGGTGCAGATATCATCACTTTCCACCCAGAAGCGACTGACCACATTGACCGCTCTTTACAGTTAATCAAATCTGGCGGTGCGCAAGCAGGCTTGGTGTTTAACCCTGCGACACCTTTGCATTATTTAGACTATGTTTTAGATAAAGTTGACCAAGTCTTGTTGATGAGTGTGAACCCTGGTTTTGGCGGTCAAAAGTTCATTCCAATGACTTTAGAAAAGCTGCGTCAAGCACGAAAAATTATTGATGCTTCAGGCCGTGATATTCGCTTAGAAGTGGATGGTGGTGTTACCCCAGCCAATATCCGTGACATTGCTGAAGCCGGTGCAGACATGTTTGTTGCAGGTTCAGCGATTTTTGGTAAGCCTGATTATAAAGCTGTGATTGATGACATGCGTTCTGAGTTGGCAAAAGTGCATGCTCAAGAGGCTTAAGCCTTTGGGTATAAGTTATTCATGGCTTGTGGATAACTATATGGATAACCGTATGGATATCTGTGTAGATAACTATATGGATAACTTGGATAAATTATAAACGATTATGCATCAATGGTTTAATAATTAGACGTATTAAGTATAAAAAGGACTCAATTGAGTCCTTTTTTTATGGGGTAAAGTGTTTGAAATGCTGTATGTTTATTAATCTATGGTAAATAATTAATCAGTTTAAAAAATAACTTTTATGTTTTAACTGGAAGATATGCGCTGATTTTTATGACAGCGCAATAAATTTAAAACTGTTGTGAATAACTGCACAATTAATTATGCTGTTAGCAACTATTGAGATACGCTGTGACTGGCAAAACACATCATCGATCGCACTAGCTCGTGCTTTTAGATATTTCTGAATGTATCGTTCATGATGGATAAATAGGTCGAGCTGAATGTCATGTTGATACGAATGTCATGTGATTGAGTTGAGTCATAAATAACATCATCATGGTGTTTCATGCGGATTTCAGCTGAGCTGATCGCGTGATGTTTTTAAAGATGTGTTAATAGGGACATGTTGTCACAGTGCATCATTGGGTTGAATTAGGGTACTAAATTGTTCAATTTTTTGCGTAAGCATCTTGGCTTTGTTTGGCTCATGGCGTTCGTCATGGGGTGGAGCAGTGTGGTCAGTGCACAGCAAAATTTTCAACATCAACAAATGATGACTGCGAATGCCCATCAGGCATCATTTCATGCAGCACATACTGATCCTTCACATTTAACTATGGCAAATTGCCATCAAAATCAGCGGCAAGCTGTTCCTGAGCATGCAGCACATCATGGCAAGCAAGCAACACCTGACGTCATTTCAATGATGGACTGTCATCAATCTTTAGATTCGCCATCTGCACTGCAAGATGGTCAGGTGCATCATTCAACAACACAAAGTACAGACTGTCAGGACTGTACACTCGCACATTGCCAAATCAGTACCTCTTATCTCGATAGCGCATTGGTTGCATTGCAAACCGTCAATGTGCATCTTTATGCAGAACCTCCTCGTTTTATTTTTGCTGGACAGCATTTAAAAGGCTTTTGGCAAGAAATTCTAAGACCTCCGCAAGCTTAACCTGAGTTTTAAATACGTTTTTTCGTTATTTTATAAAGGTTAAGTCATGTCTAATTTATTTAAGTCAGGCCTCGTGCTCGGGGTGTGTCTGCTGTCTCCAACGTGGGCGTTTGCAGCCATTAAAGAATATCATCTGAATATTGATGAAAAGACCATCAATTTGACTGGTAAAGCGGTCAAGAAAATCAGTGTCAATGGTCAGTTTCCAGCCCCTTTACTGGAGTTTGAAGAAGGCGATGATGCGGTCATCTATGTGCATAATCAGCTCAAAAAACAAAATACCTCGGTGCATTGGCATGGTCTATTGCTGCCCGGTTTAATGGATGGTGTACCCGGCTTTAATGGTTTCAATGAAATTCAGCCGGATGGTAGCTTTACTTATAAATTTAAAGTCCGTCAAAGCGGAACGTATTGGTATCACGCGCATTCCAAAGGCCAAGAACAAGACGGATTGTATGGCGCTTTGGTAATTTATCCGAAAGGTAAACAAGCACTTGCCGTACATGAACAGACGCAACGTGATTATGTGGTCATGCTGTCGGATTTTCATGAATCATCTAGCGCTCAGATCATGGCAAATTTGAAAAAGTCTGCCGAATACTATCAAAATCAACGTGAAACAGTTTCAGATGTATGGACGCAAATTAAACGAACGGGTTTAAAAAACACTTGGCAAGATCATTCGATGTGGAATCAGATGCGTATGCTGAAAACGGATTTGTCTGATGTCACGGGTTATACGTTTTTAGTGAATGGCAAAACACCACAGCAGAACTGGACGGGGATGTTTAAGCCCAATGAAAAAGTCAGACTTCGTTTTGTAAATGCTGCGGCTATGTCGTTTTTTGATGTGCGTATTCCTCAGCTCAAAATGACGGTGGTCAGTGCAGACGGTCAAGCGGTCAAACCAGTCGATGTTGATGAATTCCGTATTGGTGCAGCGGAAACCTACGATGTGATCGTAGAGCCTAAGTCTGCGCATTATCAGATTGAAGCTGAATCGATTGATCGGACAGGATTTGCGATAGGCACTTTACATGATGAAACGCAGCCTCAGCACTCAGGCATTCACATGCCAAAAGCTCGACCACGCGCTTTGTTGACCATGGAAGATATGGGCCATGGTTCAATGTCAGGTATGGATCATAGCAATATGGGACATACTACTACAGGCTCAACCCAAACTTCAGCAATCCAGCAAGCGAATGCTCATGAGCACAACGCGCATACTGAAAATCAGTCAAAGATTCAGCCGAATCAAGTACATGATCATGCCGCTATGGGACATGACATGGACCATTCCCCAGTGACTGCACATATTGCTATGCAACATCCAGACATTCATAAACAGAACATGTCAGATACGGCGCATGCCAATATGGATCATAGTGTGATGGATCATTCATCAATGAACCACTCTTCAATGAACCACTCTTCAATGGATTCATCCATGAAACATGATACGCATGCAGCGATGGATCATGCACAGTCTAAAGGAGAGATGCATGCAGTTGAAAATTCAGCAACGGTTATGGGTTGGGCCAATGCTTCAACACCTGTCGGTGATAAGGCCTTGCAATATAGTGATTTAAAAGCGTTAACCCCGCAGCCTGATACACGTGAAGCGACGCAAGATTTGGTTATTCATTTGGGTGGAACGATGGAACGCTACATGTGGACCATGAATGGCAAAAAATTCAGTGAAGCCGAACCACTGCAGGTGAAATATGGTGAGCGAATTCGATTGAAATTTGTCAATGACAGCATGATGGCGCATCCGATGCATTTACATGGCATGTTTATGCAATTGGAAAATGGGCAAGTGTCTTCTGAAATGCCAAATAAACATACGGTGATTGTGCCGCCGGGGAAAACTGTCACGGCTCTGTTAACGGCCAATGAATTAGGGGAATGGGCGATTCATTGTCACTTGCTGTATCACATGTCTGCAGGGATGATGAATAAACTTGTGGTCGCAAATGTCGCGGAGAATACTAAAACAGCATCTGTGCCGAAAAAGGAGGTGTCTCATGCGCATCATTAAACCATGCACATATACAGTACTGGGTTTAGCTTTGGCATCTGTCACTCAAATGACCATGGCGCAAGATGCACATCACAGCATGCTGATGTCAGCTCAACATGAGTCGCATTCCTCACATGATTCGTCGCATCAAGAGATACAAACAGCGATTGAATCGAGCCAGATGGAGCATACTGCAGAACATGCAGAACATGCAGAACATGCAGAACATGCAGAACATGCAGAACATGCAGAACATGCAGAACATGCAGAACATGCAGAACATGCAGAACATGCAGAACATGCAGAACATGCAAATGTATCATCTATTGCGTCACGTGCTGCTTCTGCGCAGCATCCTGTTGATCATAAGCGTGAACATGGTGGACAGATTTATCAAGCGACTGAGATCGACAGTCGATGGCTCAATAATGCCGATGGTCGTGGAAGTTTAAAGACTGAAATTGAGAGTCGAATCGGGACCGATGAAAATAAGCTCTTCATCAAACTACATGCCGATAAAGCAGAATCTCAAGACGCTGATTATGCGGCTCAAGTGATGTATAGCCGTATGATCTCTGACTTTTGGGATGCGCAAATTGGCGCACGTTATCGTGTCGATGAACATCAAGTGACGGACAAGGAACAGTTAGATGCTGCGGTGGGTCTGCATGGTCTGGCACCTTATTTCTTTGAAACCGATGCTTATTTATATCTTGGTGCAGAAAAACAGGTCAGTTTTTCTTTAGAAACCGAACGTGATCTGCTGCTGACGCAAAAATTGATTTTAAAACCGTATCTGAACCTAGATGTGGTGCTGAGTGATGATTCTGCCTATGCACAAAAAACAGGACTCAGTGCTGTATGGCTAGGGCTAGAAACACGCTATGAAATTAATAAAAAGTTGATGCCATTTATCGATGTTGCTTACAGCTATGAAAAAGGAAATCAGCATACGGCATGGCAAGCTGAAACTGGAAGTGAAAAACAATGGTGGTATGGCGCAGGTGTACGTCTGAAGTTCTAATCGGCGAATAGACCAAATAAAGAGGGCATCATCAACAGGTTTTGGTGATGCCTTTTTTATTTCTGAATCTGTCCTTTGAACAGACATGCTATGTTTTGGCGCAATTCATCTGCACAAGTTTTTTCCTTAACGGAATAACGCCCTGAATTTGGTCAAAAAATGTAAAGACTGCACTAAAATTCAGCATATTTGCTATACTGAGACAATATTCGGAGGAACGACCTCCCTTACATCTTTGATCAAAGCCAGTAAGAAAAATCGTCAGGACGACCTGACTCTACTAATATGGAGGAAGGCATCATGGCCTGGGTTGTTCTAGTATTCGCTGGTATTTTTGAAATCGTTTGGGCCTATTCGATGAAGCTCTCAGAAGGCTTTACAAAACTTGGCCCAAGTTTAGTCACTTTATTTTTTATGATCCTGAGCTTTGGTTTATTGGCCTATGCCATGAAAACGTTGCCTCTGGGAACAGCTTATACCATTTGGACAGGAATCGGCGCGATTGGCTCATTCCTCGTGGGTATTTTTATACTCGGTGAGCCTGCAACTGCCATGCGGATGTTAGCCGCAGTACTGATCATTTCTGGTCTAATCTTGATGAAATTATCTTCAAGTTAATATGTTCTAAAGCACAGAGGTAAAAGCCTTTTGTGCTTTTTTTATGGGTAAAAATATGGCTTGGGTTTTATTAATTGTAGCGGGATTGCTTGAGGTGGTCTGGGCATATTGTATGAAAGTCTCTGAAGGCTTTAGCAAACTGACGCCAAGTATTTTGACCATTGTTTTCATGATCGCAAGTTTCGCTTTGTTGTCTTATGCAATGAAATCCTTACCGCTGGGTACAGCATATACAGTGTGGACAGGCATTGGTGCAGTGGGTTCATTTATCCTCGGCATCGTTGTATTGGGTGAGCCTGCCAATGCCATGCGTATGCTAGCTGCGGTCCTGATTATTTCAGGACTAGTCTTGATGAAATTATCGTCCTCCTGAATAATGAAGTGCTGCGATTTTGAGCTTGGAGTATCTCATGCAACTTTCATATCAGTTTTTAGATTCACCCGTTGGACAATTAAAACTTGTTGCACATGAAACCGCATTGGTGGCTGTCCTTTGGGAAAATGAAAATCCAAATCGTGTGCGATTGGCGGCTTTGGTTGAAGATCTACAACACCCGATTTTGCTCAAAACCGCACAGCAATTAAATGAATATTTTGCAGGTAAAAGACAGCAATTTGACTTGCCGCTAGACTTTGAAGGCACCGCATTTCAGCAACAAGTTTGGCAAGCTTTACTGACGATTCCTTTTGGAGAAACTCGCAGTTATAAACAAATTGCAGAGCAAATCGGCAATGTCAAAGCCGTACGTGCTGTCGGTGCAGCCAATGGTAAAAATCCAATTTCAATTATTGCACCTTGTCATCGTGTCGTGGGCGCAAATGGAAAATTAGTGGGTTTTGCGGGTGGTCTAGAAAATAAAGAAATATTGTTAAAAATTGAGAAATTACAATAAAATAGAAAATATACTTATTTAAAATAATGAATCAAATTAATGAATATTTCTCAAATCTTTGCACCCTTCATTTCGACGTTGTGGTGGCTAATTCCATTGTTACTGATTGTGGGGGCAATCAAAGCATTTAAACCTTATTTAAAGGGGAAAATGGGGGAGTTTGCTGTCGCCGTTCATGTCAAACTTTATTTGAAAGACCATTATATATTGTTAAATGATTTGACCTTACCAGATGGCGAAGGAGCTACAACTCAAATTGATCATCTTCTTTTAAGCCCATTTGGTGTGTTTGTGATTGAAACTAAAAACTATAAGGGCTGGATTTTTGGGAGCGAGAGACAAAAACAATGGACGCAAAAGATTTATAAAAAAAGTTTTAAATTTCAAAATCCAATTCACCAAAATTATAAACATATGAAAGTGTTAGAACAGGTGTTGAGCGATATTGTGGATAAAGACAATATGCATTCTGTGATTGTTTTTATGCCTGAAGCAGTGTTTAAAACAGAGATGCCGTCGAATGTATTTCGGGGTGCAGCTTGGGTGGACTATGTTCAAACCTTTCAGCAACCCGTGGTCTCTGAAATGAAACTTAAACGAATACAGTTGCGTTTAGAAAAAGAAATTTTAGAAAAATCGTGGAAAACAAATCGACAGCACGTTGAAGATTTAAATCAACGGCATAATTCATAAACTTCCTGTATGCTGTGGATTGTGAACAGTATCTGACTGATAAAAATAGACGGACAATAACAATGAACGACACGCTTCAACATCTTTATGAATCGACTTTAGATCATCCTGAGCAATACCAAGACTTTTATCAGCAACTTTTAGCCAGCCAAGTATATTGTTTGGGTGAGCGTGATACAGAGCAGCATTTACATTTTCAATTGATGGAAACGGAGCAAGGCGAGCAAGCCATTCCATTTTTTCTGAGTCTTGCGATGCTTCAACAGGATGTTGGTGCAGATGCAGAGTTTGTCATGATCAGTGCTGAAAAATTATTTGCGATTACCAAAGGCGCAAGCTTGGTGATGAACCCGACTTCGGAACATCCTAAAGAGTTCTTGGCAGATGAGATCGACGCAATTTTAGAGTTTGCCAAACAACAAAGCCTTTGAACACTGTAGGTATAATCAAAGGCTCTGCGGCTACGCTTAGATAGGTGTTTTCACACTTTTTCGTTTTCATATTGGGCGATGTGCTTTAAAACTTACATACCGGCTTTGAGTTTTTGCACGATTTCATCAAGTGGTTTGACACGTTTTACTTCATCCCAAAGGAGTTTGGCTTCTGGATAGTGCTTCGACATCATGCCGAGCCATTGTTTATAACGACCGACCATATTCATTTCTTTTTTATACGAGCCATTTAAGAAACGAATTTGTAATCCAAGTAGTTCATGCCATGTAATCAGCGGTTCATCGGTATTACGACGGATACACTGTGTAATGTCAGGAGTGGTCACCGCAGCACGACCAATCATTAGGTCTTCACAACCGGATTCGAGTTGGCACTGTTTGGCATCGGCATTATTCCAAATTTCACCGTTGGCAATCACATTGATTTTCAATGCTTCACGAATGGGTTGCAACTGATCCCAAAAGGCAGGCGGGGTATAACCATCGGCTTTGGTTCGCGCATGGACTGTAACCCATGCAGCTCCGGCATCTTCGATGGCATGCGCATTTTCCATAGTGAAGTTACGATCCATATAACCCAAACGCATTTTTGCTGATAAAGGAATATGACTCGGAACAGCATCACGCACAGCTTTGACTAACTCATACACCACTTCTGGCTCATCCAGCAAAACTGAACCACCACGGTGGCGGTTGACGGTTTTTGCAGGGCAACCAAAGTTCATATCAATTGCAGGGGCACCAAGTTCTACCGCGCGTACAGCATTTGCCGCGAGCATAGTGGGATTGTTACCTAAGAACTGCACATGAACCGGTGTTCCTGCTGCAGTTTTGCCCTCATTGTTTAGTTCAGGACAATAGCTATGATAAATATGGTCGGGCAGGACAGAGTCCGTGACACGGATAAACTCGGTTACACACCAGTCAAAACTCCCCACATGCGTCAACACATCTCGCATAATTGGGTCGGTTAAGCCTTCCATCGGCGCAAGAACAAGTTTCACGGTCACACAGCCAAAAATTGAAAAACGGAGTTATACGTGGTTTTGAAAGGGATGTCTAGGTTTTGTGCTTCTGGTGACGCGGAATACGAAATCACAAAATTTTATGTAATTATTTGGTGAAATTAGGACCAAAGTCGTAAAGTCTTGACTGACATAAAACTTAAACAATAAAATGAGTAAATACAGATGGATAGTAATAATAAGAAGATGGCTTTTACTGTTGTTTTTTAATGGAATCAACAACATATACTGTGCTTGAATCTTTTAAGATTTCATGTATGATGGCTGCAACTAGAAAAAAAGTATTGTTTCGTAAATTTTCTTTAAGTATCGCAGTGTTAGTCATAATCCTTCGTTTTTTACAGAAATGAAGTTCAATTCTTTATTATTTTCCAAGTTATAGTCAGTCATCATCCAATGGCTAAATCAACAAATTAATAGGTATTATTATGTCTAATACAGTTACTGGTACAGTTAAATGGTTCAACGAAACTAAAGGTTTCGGTTTTATTGCACAAGACAACGGTCCTGACGTTTTTGCTCACTTCAGCGAAATCACTGGTTCTGGCTTCAAAACTTTGCAAGAAGGCCAAAAGGTTTCTTTCAGCATCGCTCAAGGTCAAAAAGGCCCGAATGCTGTAAACATCGTTGCTCTATAATTTAGACGTAATGAAAAAAAAGCGCTGTATAGCGCTTTTTTTATGCCTGTTATTTCTGTGTGAATAATCAAGCTATAAAAAAAAAGAGAGCCTTAGCTCCCTTCGTAATAAAACTTACTTCTTTATAAAACTTAAAATCGTTTCATCGTCGACTTAGCGGCCCAAAACCATTTCTAAAATAAACTTAGATCCAATAAAGCCGACTGCCAAGAGACAAAAACCAATAATGGTAAAGCGAATAGCTTTTTGACCACGCCAGCCGAATCGATAATGCCCAATGAGCAAGGCACCATAGACGAACCATGAAATAATGCTAAAGGCTGTTTTATGCGCCAAATGCTGTGCAAAGAAGTTATCGATGGTGAAGAAACCAAACCCAAGCGCCACGGTCAGTAGTGCAAATCCAGCAATCAATAAATCAAATAGCAAAGATTCCATGGCTTGGAAGGATGGAAGCAGACTCACCCATACACGCTTTTTCTGCTTGTTTTTTAGTTCACGGTCTTGTAAACGCAAAATAACCGCTTGAATAGTTGCCATCAGCAGGACGGCATACGCGGAAAGCGACAAAATAATATGGATGTCTAAACCCAGCGAATGTTGTTCTATAAATTGATTTTGTCGACTAAATGCAAAGCCTAAAATCAACCCTGTCGCTGCGACAGGAATGCCTAACAGGTTCATTGCCAGCACAGGTCGATAGGTACTAAATAACACACTGAGTAATAGCATGAGACCTGAAGTAAATGACATCAGGTTGAACACGTCATAGTTCACACCCATAGGCGTCAACATGTCGTTATATAAAACACCTGCATGCAATAACATGCCTAAACCAAGTACAACACCAATAAACCAATGGTTCGGCGCACGTTTAGACATTAAATGGCTGAATAAATACCAAAAAGACGTGGTATAAGCGATTAATGCTAGGATCGTGTAAACCAAGGGGAGACTGATCATGTCAAACCTTTTTCAGGATGTTGAATATTCATTTATATAAATTCTGCAAGAACTAAAGTATCCTATAGCATTCTATGCATAAATTTTCTATTTTAAGAAACAATTTTTTGCTCATGGCTATTTTAAGCGGATTTTGCAATGTTTGATACCTTAACAGAACGACTCACGCAGAGTTTAAGAAATGTTACTGGCTCAGGGCAGCTAACCGAAGACAATATTAAAGATACGTTACGCGAAGTACGTATGGCACTTCTTGAAGCCGATGTTGCGTTACCTGTAACTCGTGAATTCATCGCGAAAGTTAAGGAAGAAGCATTGGGCCAAGAAGTGATGACTCAGTTATCACCGGGGCAGGCTTTCGTCAAAATCGTTCATGACGAATTGACCAAAATGATGGGTGAGGCGAATGAAAGCCTAGACCTAGCGGCAAAACCACCAGTTGTTGTGCTTCTTGCAGGTTTACAAGGTGCGGGTAAAACAACCACTGCGGCAAAACTTGCACGTTTCTTACAAGAACGTCAAAAGAAAAAAGTAGCAATGGTGTCTGCCGACGTTTATCGTCCAGCAGCGATTAAACAGCTACAAACAGTTGCGGGTGAAGTTGGCGCGATTTTCTTTGAATCTAGCGCAGACGAAAAACCGATTACCATCGCAAATCGTGCGATTGAGCAAGCAAAAATTCAATTTGCTGATGTCTTGATTGTCGATACAGCAGGTCGTTTACATGTAGACGACGAAATGATGGATGAAATTAAAGAGCTTCATGCAGCGATTAAGCCGACTGAAACATTGTTCGTGGTTGATGCCATGACCGGTCAGGATGCGGCGAATACGGCAAAAGCCTTTAATGATGCCTTGCCTTTGACGGGTGTGATCCTGACAAAAACGGATGGTGATGCACGTGGTGGTGCAGCACTTTCTGTTCGTGCTATTACTGGCAAGCCGATTAAATTCTTGGGTATGGGTGAAAAACTCGATGCCCTAGAGCCATTCCATCCTGAACGTATCGCACAGCGTATTTTGGGTATGGGTGACGTACTTTCTTTGGTCGAAGAAGTTGAACGTAAAATCGACAAAGAAAAAGCCGAAAAAATGGCGAAAAAACTGCAAAAAGGCGGTAGCTTCAACTTTGAAGATATGCTGATGCAGTTTGAACAAATGAACAAAATGGGCGGCATGATGGGCTTCCTGGATAAACTTCCAGGCATGAGCAACTCAGGGATTCAAGATGCAATTGCACAAGCAAATCCTGAAAAGCAAGTGAAGAAAATGGAAGCGATTATTCAATCGATGACCATTAAAGAACGTCGTAACCCAGACTTGATGAATCCAAGCCGTAAAAAACGTATTGCAGCAGGCTGTGGTATGGATGTTGCGGAAGTGAATAAACTCATTAAGCAACATGCGCAAATGGCGAAAATGATGAAGAAGTTTGCCAACCCAACAGGTATGGCAAAAATGATGAAATCATTGGGCAATATGCAAAAACAATTTGGCGGCGGTGGCATGGGTCCATTGTTCGGCAGTAAAGATCCGAAGTAATTTGGACTGAAAAGAAGGCGCTTTCTGCGCCTTTTTTTATGGCTGCAATTTGACGAGACTGTGCGTTCAAGTAAAGTGGTAGGGTACATTTGATAGCAAGTACTGGATGAAGGAATCTTGCTATACCAGCAGATAGATACCGAACTGAGCTAAATCATTACAAAAAGATGCCAAATTGACATTGAGAGCGTGTAGGTGACAGGTTTAAAACAGAGGTGAAAATTTGCCGAACTGCAAATTGAAAGCTTCACTAAAAATAATCACCTAAAATAAGAATCAAATCATGAATACACCGCATACGCCAGAAAGCCAAAAGATCTATATTGTTCATGGTCATGATGCATCGCCGAATGATCATTGGTTTCCTTGGTTGGGACGAAAGCTGCAGGAAGCAGGACATTATTCTCGACGCATCGTGATGGCAAATGCGGCACAACCTGATTTTGACCATTGGCAGAAATTTCTAGCGTTGCAAATGCCTGATTTGGATGAAAATACCATTGTGATTGCCCATGGTTTGGGGTGTTTAACCACGCTGCATTATCTCAATCAATATTTTGAAAAGCATGGCACACGGATTAAAGCGGGCGTTTTTGTATCGGGTTTTAAAAGTAGTTTACCGACACAACCTGAATTAACCGCATTTATTCAACGTGCAAAAATGGATAGTGGTGTTTTACAGACCTATATGCCGATTTGTATCAGCTTGATTTCATCCAATGATCCTATCGTGCCGCCGCCGGTTGCGATCCAATTGGGCAATTTTATAAATGCACAAATTTATGAGGTGAAAGAAGCGGGGCATTTCACAGCACAGGATGGCTTTTCTGAGATTCCACAACTGTGGCACGTGTTAAAGCCGATTTTAACGGCTTAGCTAGGTTCTGTGCGCGTGTTTAATAGATCGCGTGTTTTGTAGATAAGATATTTAGTGAAAACCAAAATTGATCATGCAATAGGTGCAATTGAAGATAAAAAAGGCGCAATCTGCGCCTTTTTGTTTTGCGATCTGTTGATAGATCAGTCGAGTTCTAAAGCAACACGTTCACGAATGTCGTCAATGTCGTCATTGGCTTCACGACCATCTTCCTGCCAAGCTTTATAGCCACCAACATATTCACCGTCGGTATCGACCACATATTCAGCCGCAATTTTTCCTGAGGCATACCATAAGCGATAGGCGTCATTACCATTTTCATCGACTTTATACGCTGCGCCACGTTGTCCTGTTGGATAAAATTCTTCGCCTTGGATGCTCACGCCATCTTGATTCACAAAGGTTGATTCTACTTTGCCGTTTTTGCGATAAAGTGTTACTGGGCCTTCGATGTCACTGCCACTAAAACTAAATAGTTTCATCGGATCTTTGACCCAAGCAGGTGAGGATTGAGGGGTTTTGGTTTCTTGGTAAAAATCTTGAACTAAAAAATCTCCTGTGGCATTACGACCTAAAAGTACACGGTAATAGCCGTCTTTGACTGGGGTCATGTAATAACTTGAATCAATATACGATACGCAGCCGCAGTAATCGGGATTATCTTCATCTCCAAAATAGCCCAAAACTGCTTCAGAGGTGCTGAGCTGAGATTTGATTTCGGCAGGGATTTTAGAGTTGGCTAGATTTTGTGTGGTGGTACAACCGCCGAAGAATAATGTAGAGGCGAGCAGGCTTAAACCCAGTAAATTCTTAAATTTCATATCTATACTCTTCGTCTTATATTCTATCTTGAAAGACATTTTTAAATTATAAAGTTGCTGATGTATCTGTCGATCATCGCAGGCTATTGTAATTCCTTGGACGAAAAAAGGTCATGAATCGCGATACAATTTGTAACCACGCTTATATGAAATGACCATCAATAAAAAAGCGTGATCACCATTGGTCATCACGCTTTCACAGTTTGCTATCAAAAGATGGCTAAATTACACGCCATTTACATAACTTTGTAGGCCTCGAAGCAGCAAATCTGCTTCGACAGCTGGCTGATATTGTTCTAAATAGCGTGCAAATAGCGCAGCATCGCCACCGGTTAAAATCAACTGACTTGGATATTTGTCGAGAACCTTTTCAATGGTGCTGACCAAGCTGAGCAAGATGCCATGATGAACAGCGTCTATGGTGTTTTTACCAGGAGACAGCTCATCAAAGGTGGCATCTGGAATTTTAATGCCTTTGGTGTTTTGGATGAGCGAATCACGTTGCAAATACAAATTTGGCAAAATATAGCCGCCTAAATGTTGTAAGCCATCCGTTAAGTCAATGGTGAGTGCCGTGCCACAGCTAATGACACAGTATTTTTGTGTAGGGTCTTTGACCACAGCCAGCATTTGCAGCCAACGGTCGATCCCGAATTTACTGGTGTCTTCATATGCACAGCGTAAGCCCGCATATTCGGCATGTACTTTGGCAATAGTGACAGGAACGGCTAAAAATTTAAGAATTTTTTGAATCCGATCATTATTTTTTTTGTCGAGTACCGAGGAAATCCCGACCTGACCTAAGTCCAAACTTTTAAAGTGCTGGATTAAACCGAGTAGGAGTTCGGCAGGCGACTGTAAATGCAGTTCCGCAGTATGCTCTATAATTTGATCATGTTCGGTAATCCAGTATTTCAGCCGGGTATTACCGACATCGAGCCATAATTTTTTCATCAGTAGGCCTTTGCAATCCTGTTTATGATTGATCTGCTAAACGTAAGCGACCTTGGAAATGATTTTCTAAGCGCTGTGACGTTTGGATGTTGATCGAACCATCATTTTCAATACCGAGAAAGCGACCTTGGCTTTTGCCTTGTAGGTGTTCAAGCTCAACAGGCTGTTGCATAAATGCAGCATAATGGTTGAATCGTGCAGCGAGGTTATAGCAGTTATGATCGAACCATTCACCTGCAAGTTGAATCGCTGCATAGAGTTCAGCGATTAACTGTAACCGGTTTGGCGAGTGAAGTCCGAGTTCAGATAACGACGTTGCGCGTTGCTCAATTCCTGTGGATGGAATCGGAAATAAGTTCATCCCAACGCCAACAATTGCTTGATGTGGCGAAATCGGTTCAATCAAAATCCCGCCCCATTTTCCTTGTGGACTATATAGGTCGTTGGGCCATTTCACTTGTAATACGAGATTCTGCAAACTAGGCATTTGTAAGATATTTAAGGCTATTTCGAGTGCAAGCCGCCCATCTATAGCTGTCTGTAAATTCAGCAATGTGCTTAAATAGATATTACCAACGGGTGAGACCCATTGATGATCGCGTTGCCCACGCCCCTGAGTTTGCTCTTCACTGCATACCAAAACATCTTGAATGCCTTTTTTGGCAATCTCACGGACATCGTCATTGGTCGATGTGGTAATGGGCTTCAGTAATAAAACTTCAGGCGGCTGAGGTACTGTGCTCAGCAATTGCTGTAAGTGTCTGGTCTCTAAATCCATTTGAATCTGAGAGTTGTGGAATAATATTGATGGAGTTAATCATATATTTACTGATTGGTGCAATCGCTGGTTTTGCTGCGGGGCTATTTGGTGTTGGCGGTGGCCTGATTATTGTGCCGATTTTATTCATCGTCTTTACCCAACTTCAGTATGATCCCAGTGTGATTATGCACATGGCGGTGGGCACATCTTTAGCCACGATTATTGTCACCTCACTTAGCTCGGTTTCGGCGCATCATAAAAAAGGTGCTGTGCTGTGGAATGTCTTTCGGAATTTGTCACCGGGTTTGGTGATCGGTTCATTTCTCGGTGCAGGCATTGCAGATTATTTATCAGGGCAGGGTTTGCAACTGTTAATTGGCTTTTTTGCGGTCTGGGTGGCCTTTAAAATGTTTCGCGGTGCAGCGACACCAGTCGATCCGAATAAACATTTACCCTCACAAGCCATGCAAATGGCAGCAGGCGGCGGCATTGGGATTGCTTCTGCGATCTTCGGTATTGGTGGTGGTAGCTTAACCGTCCCGTATTTGAATAAAAACGGCGTCATTATGCAAAAAGCAGTCGCGACATCTGCTGCATGTGGTTTACCAATTGCGATTGCTGGGGCCCTCGGCTTTATGTGGTTTGGTCATCAAGCCGATATCGTGGTTCCCAATACCATTGGTTATATCCATATTTATGCATTTATCGGGATTAGTGTAATGAGCTTCATCACTGCGAAATTGGGTGCGAAAGTGGCTCATATGTTGTCGCCATTTATGCTAAAACGTTGTTTTGCATGTTTATTAACAACAGTTGGTTGCTATTTTATTTACCAAGGTGTGCAAGCCTTTGGTGCTTGATTGTCCGTTTTGACTGGCAAAATTGGCTTTGTTGACACAAGATTGTCAGACAATGTCATGTTCAATTAGGTTGCTTATCGTTTCTAATGCAAATAGATTGAGTGTAAATCTGAACATTGCATCTTATAAAAAAAAAGATAGGAACAGTATGCAACAACAAGAAGCGGACAGTTTGTCAGAACAAATTGCCAAACACATCGGTGAACAAATCATTCGCGGTGAGTTGGTCGAAGGCGAGCGTATTCAGGAACTCAGAATCGCGGCCGAATTGGATGTGAGCCGTGGCTCTGTACGTGAAGCTTTATTGATTTTAGAACGGACTCAGCTCATTGAAATCTACCCACGACGTGGCGCCTTAGTCTCTGAAATGTCGGCTTTACAAGTGCGCTCATTATTTGATATTGCAGCATTATTGTTGGGTCAAATTGTGCATCGTATGGCGGAAACGTGGCGCAGCCATGAAGCTGAGCGTATTCAGTTATTACTTGAACAATTAGACGTGGAAACTCGCCAAGGCAATACCGAAAAGTTTTATGATCTGATTTTTCAGGGCATGGCTCGTCAGCATGAAATGGTGGGAAATACTTACCTGATGCGTTATTACCAAGAATTGTTGCCATCACTCAGACGTAGTTATTTCCTGACACTGAATATTTCACGACGTGAATTACAAGAATCTTTTGATTTGTTTAAATTAGTGACTGATGCAGTTTTAATCAGAAAATCACATCAAGCCACTTTATTTATGGAAGATTTTTGTCGACACTTACGCAACCTTGTGTTGGAATCACTAACACGGATGAAACAAATCGAATTAGCGTGGGCGAGACGTTCACGCCGCTGATCAGGACATTATGCGTTTAAGCAGTTTAAAACTTTCCGGCTTCAAATCTTTTGCCGATAGCACAACTCTAAAATTTGAAGGCAACCGTAGTGCGGTTGTTGGACCGAACGGCTGTGGTAAATCCAATGTGATTGACGCCATTCGCTGGGTTATGGGTGAATCCAGTGCCCGTCAATTGCGTGGTGGCACCATGCAAGATGTTATTTTTACCGGAACGGCAAAGCGCAAACCTGTCGGGATGGCGAGTGTTGAGCTGCGTTTTGATAATACCTATGGCAAGCTAGGTGGCGCTTATAATGCCTATACTGAACTAGCAGTTCGTCGTCAGGTCAATCGTGATGGTAAATCCGAATATTTCCTCAACGGCACCAAATGCCGCCGTCGTGATATTACCGATATTTTCTTAGGTACCGGTTTAGGTCCACGTTCGTATGCGATTATTGAACAGGGCATGATCAACCGTTTGGTCGATGCCAAACCTGAAGAAATGCGCGTGTATATTGAAGAAGCCGCAGGGGTTTCTCGCTATCAAGCCCGTCGTCGTGAAACGTTGCAGCATCTAGAACACACCACTCAAAATTTAGAACGTCTCGAAGACATTGCATCAGAACTGAAGTCTCAGTTGAAAACCTTAAAGCGTCAGTCTGAAACGGCGGTGCAATATAAAGAATTAGAAACCCAAATTCGTACTATTAAGATCGAAGTGCTGTCTTTCCAATGTGAACAAAGCACGCGTTTACAGCAAGAATACACGCTTCAGATGAATGAGCTCGGGGAAACCTTCAAACTGGTGCGTTCTGAGCTGAATACTCTAGAGCATGACTTATCTTCCACCAGTGCTTTATTTCAACGGCTTATTCAACAGTCCACCCCATTACAAAGTGAATGGCAACAGGCGGAAAAGAAACTGTCTGAGTTGAAAATGACGCTGGAGCAAAAGCAGGGTTTATTTGCACAAAATTCGGCAAGTTTGGTGGAGCTTGAAAAGCAAAAAGCCCAAACCAAAGAACGTTTACAGTTATTGGAGTTACAACTGGAAACGCTGCAAGAACAGCAAGATGGATTTGTTGAGCAGTTACAGCGCCAAGAAAGCAGTAGTCAAGATCAGACTCAACAATTAGCCGATTTAAAAGCTCAGCATCAACAAGCGGTTCAACAATTTGAACAATGCCGTGGGCAAGTCGAAAAGCAGCAACAGCAAAAGCTACAGATGTTGGCGCAGAGTGAACAATTGACCAAAAATATTGGTCGTATTGAGCAACAACGTGAGACCCTGCAACAGCAAAGAGGTCAAATTCAGCATCAGGCGCAGCAAGATGAGTTGGAGCAGTATCAGCAAGATAAGCAACAGCTCGAACAACAAATTACGCAACAAGAGCAGGTGATTGCCGAAACGCAGACACAGCTTGCAGCTGCACAAGAACAGCAGGCACAGCACAAAAATACGGTGCTGCAGTTAAAGTCAGAAATACAGGTGCTGTTGTCCGAGCAGAAAAACCTAAATCAATTGATGATTAAAGCCAGTCCAAAGCAGCAAAGCCAGCGTCAACATTTAATGCAGCAGTTGCAGTTGAGCACGCAAGGTAAACAGCATGCGCAACTGGTCGAGAAATTTTTGTCTAAATGGCTGAGTGCTCAAGTCTTGGGACACAGTGATAATTTTCAAGACAGTATTGCACGTCAGGTCAAAGGCAGTTATCACACAGCAGCACAAATCGTTGGATTAGACGCTTTGGCGACGTGGATTGAAGCACCACAACTTTCGATCTGGCAGCAGGTCGCGATTGCTGAAACATTGACGATGGCATTGAGTCATCAGGCTAAACTGGCTGTTGGTCAGTCGATACTCACGCTCGATGGTTATCATGTCGGTGTGGATTGGGTGATTGGTCTAGACTATGACGAGGACAGCCAAGCAGGGCAAGGTGCATTGAGCCACCGTATTCGCTTGGATGAATTGATTGAATTACTTGCAGAGCAGCAGCCAAAGCTAACGCAACTAGAAGGCCAATTGCCTGAGTTGCAAAATGCCGTACAAGCTTTACAGCAAAATCTGCAACAGCAACATAGCCAATTAAAAAATTGGCAAAAAGACATTCAAAATGCTGATGTTGCGATTGCGAAGGTACAAAGTTCCCATCAGGCTTTTGCATTACAAAAGCAGCAGTTACAAGATCAATTGCAGCAACTTGAAGCACAGCTTGAAGAAGATGCCATGCAAAAAGATGATTTGGAAATAGATCTGCATGCGCTGACGATGAAGCTTGAGCAAGCCTTGCCCAATTATAAAACCTTGCAATTCCAAGTTGAGGAATTGAGTCTAGCGCTGGAAAGTGCTCAGCAAGTGGCACTACACAGTCAGCAAGAATTGGAAATCGTGCGTCGTCAGTCTGTACAGACGAAACAACAGATTGAATTATTAGAAAAAGACACGGTCTTTTTGAAAGCGCAAACTCAGCAAATTATTGGACAGATGGAACAAGCAAAGAAATTTGTCGATCCGGTACAGTTAGAATTGCCTGCGCTTGAGTCACAGTATTCAGAGCAAGCCCAAGTCACTGAACGTTTACAAAAAACCTGGAATGACTGGCAGCTTGAACTGAATAATGTTCAGAGTAAACAACAGACATTGACTGAACAACGCCATTCACATCAACAGCAAGATGAAAAATTGCGTACGCAATTGGAAGAAAAGCGTCTAGCTTGGCAATCCGCGCAGTCTGATTTGCAGCATTATTCAGAACAATTGAAAGAAATGAACAGCGAAATGCTGACAGGTTTAAGCATTGATGTGGTATCCCATCAGCAAAAACTAGAAAAAGCACAGCAGCAGTTTGATAAATTGGGTGCAGTCAACTTGGCTGCGGCAGAAGAATATATTGAAGTTTCTAAACGCTTTGATGATTTAAGCCACCAAATTGATGACTTGCAAAAGACCGTTGAACAACTGCAAGCCGCGATGAAAAGCATTGATCAGGAAACGCGAAAGCTGTTTATGACCACCTTTGATAAGGTCAATGCAGAGCTTCAAGAGTTGTTTCCGAAAGTATTTAATGGTGGTGAAGCAAGTTTAAGCCTTGAAGATGGTTGGCAATCGGGTGTAAAACTGATGGCACGACCACCGGGTAAACGAAACAGCTCTTTGGCATTATTGTCAGGTGGTGAAAAGGCACTGACCGCATTGGCTTTGGTTTTTGCGATTTTCCGCCTAAATCCTGCACCATTTTGCGTTTTAGACGAAGTCGATGCACCTTTAGACGATGCAAATGTAGGAAGATTTTGTAATCTTGTAAAAGAGCTTTCAGAACAAGTGCAATTTATCTACATTACACACAATAAACTGGCTATGACAATGGCAACTGACTTACTTGGTGTGACCATGCCAGAACCAGGAACTTCAAAATTAGTGACTGTGAATATAGAGCAAGCCAAAGAATACGGTTTAGCTGCGGAGGCATAACATGGAAATCACCACTATAGCTGGGATTGTAATCGCTGTAATTATCATGGTTGTGGGCATTCGAATGATGTTTCGTAAACCTGCAGATGCAGCGCCATCACTTGACACCGAATTACATATTGATCCTGATAGTCAGCAACCTGTTATTCCGCGCCATGTACGCAATCAGTTAAATACACCTGAAACCACGCAACGTGTAGAGCCGACTTTGGCTGAGGAAAAAGTCACAGCGGTTGAAACGACTGAAACTGTTCAAGCAAATGTAACGCCAGAAGCAACGGCAACGGAACAAGCGGAGCAGAGCGTTGAGGCTACGGCAAAGACTGAGACGACAACGACGGATCCCGTTTCAGTTGAAAACGCTCAAACTGCAACAGAATCTACAACGGTTACATCTGTAGCAGATGTAGCCAATGAAATCGCGATTCCTGTGGCGGATGTTCAGGCTGAGGTTGTCCCTGCAGAAAAAGCCCCGGAATTTAGTGTAAATAGCGCAATTGAAAAAGCTGAAATCAGCGATTTTGATGAAGAAAGCAGTATTTTGGATGCTCATTTACATGAACAAAAAATTGTTGATGAAGAAAGTGCTTTAGCAACTGCGGAAACTTATATCGCCTTAAATGTTTTCCCAGATAGCCGTGCATTGTCAGGTGAAAAAGCATTAAAAGTTTTACTCAAATACGGCCTGCGTTTTGGCGAAATGGCCTGTTTCCATCGCTATGATGAAGAAGGTACAAAGTTATTATTCTCTGTATTGCAAATGAATAATGATGGCGCTGCGCAAGGTTTTGATCTTGAAACTTTATCGACTGAAGAAGTAAAAGGTTTGGCTTTCTTCTTAGCGCTGCCACACAGCGATGTACAAAATGCCTTTGATACCATGGATAGCATTTCACGTCTAATTGCCCGTGAAATTGACGGTACTGTGTATGATCAAAATAACCAAGAATTTACACCGCAGATGCGTGAACATTGGCGTCATCAAGCCATTGATTATCGTCAAGGTCAAGCTATCGAAGTCTAAGCGTCTTTGATTGAAACTCACCGAGTGGGTTTCTATAATAGCAACAGATAATGAAATTTGAGGGCGGAGCATGAACCGCCCTTTTTTATGGTGAATGTATGACACAACAATCCACTGTCGTTGCACAGATGCGACAACTGATTCAACTCTTGGCGAAGCATAACCATGCCTACTATGTCATGGACACGCCAGAAATTGAGGACAGTGAATATGATCAACTTTTTCACCAATTAAAAGCTTTAGAAGAGCAATACCCTGATTTAGTACAACCTGATACACCAACTACAAAAGTGGGTGGAAAGGCCTTATCTAAGTTTGAATCTGTAACCCATGCAGTGCCTATGTTGTCATTGGGTAATGTATTTAATGCAGAAGATTTATTTGCCTTTGCCCGTCGTGCGGAAGAACGCTTACCGAATCAAAAAATTGAATATGATGTCGAATTAAAATTTGATGGACTGGCGATTTCTCTTTGGTATGAAAATGGCATTTTAGTCCGTGGTGTGACACGGGGTGATGGTGAAACAGGGGAAGACATTACCCAAAATGTAAAAACCATTCGTAATTTACCTAAAGTACTGACCTCTACACAGACTGAAATTCCAAGTCTGCTTGAAGTCCGTGGTGAAGTTCTGATGCCAAAATCAGGCTTTGAAAAGCTTAATGCTGAAAACGAAGCCAAAGGTGAAAAAACCTTTGCCAATCCACGAAATGCAGCAGCAGGAAGCTTACGTCAACTCGATCCTGCAATTGCGGCTTCGCGTCCCTTGGCTTTTTATGCTTATGGCATTGCACAGTGCGAACCACATCATGGTCAAACCACCATGTCTGCAAGTCTTGAGTGGCTGACACAGTTTGGTTTTGCTGTCGGTGAACGTCACTTTATATGTGACAGCATTCAGGACGTACAAGCTGCGTATGAGCAAATGATCATTGATCGACCAAGCCTGAGTGTTGAAATTGATGGCATGGTGATTAAAGTGAATAGTTTGAAACAGCAGCAAACACTGGGCTTTTTAAGTCGTGAACCGCGCTGGGCAACGGCATATAAATTCCCTGCAATTGCAGCGCTCACGACGGTTGAAAATATTGATTGGCAAGTGGGGCGTACAGGGACTTTGACCCCAGTCGCGCGTTTAAACCCTGTGGCAGTCGGTGGGGTAACAGTTTCCAATGTCACCCTACATAATATTGGTGAAATTCATCGTTTAGATGTACGTGTGGGTGACACGGTCAGTGTATACCGTAGTGGTGATGTGATTCCAAAAGTGGAAAAAGTATGGCCTGAATTCCGCCCTGTAGATACGGTAGAAGTTCAGTTACCTGCATGTTGCCCAGTCTGTGCATCTCCTGTCGTGATGCCAGAAGGTGAAGCCTTGGCACGTTGTTCAGGTGGTTTGTACTGTGCTGCACAGCGTATTGAGGCGATTCGTCACTTTGTATCGCGTAAAGCTATGGACATTGAGGGCTTAGGTGACCGTTGGGCGGAATCACTTTTACATTTGGATTTGCTCAAAGATGTTGCTGATATTTATAGCTTGCCAGAGCATCGTGAAAAATTACTGACCATTGAAAAAATGGGTGAGAAGTCGGTTCAAAACCTCATCGATTCTATTGAAAATAGTAAGAAAACGACACTAGGTGCATTTATTTATGCACTCGGCATTCGAGGCGTGGGTGAAACCACGGCACGCATGCTCGCCAATACCTTCCAAACCTTTGATGCGATTCGTCATGCAGATCTCGAATCCTTGAAAAAAACGCCAGACGTTGGTGATATTACCGCTGAATGGATTGTCGACTTTTTCCAAGCGCCGCATAACCTCGAAGTGGTTGATCGTTTGTTGGCAGCTGGGATTCATTGGGATGCACCTGTTGCACCAAGTCGTCAGCCGCTGAATGGCGAGAGTTGGGTGATTACTGGAACATTGAGTACCATGGGGCGTGATGAAGCGACGCAAATGCTTCAAGCCTTAGGCGCACGTGTCAGTGGTAGTGTTTCGGGTAAAACCAAATGTGTAGTTGCAGGTGAAAAGGCAGGTTCTAAATTAGAAAAGGCTGAAAAGTTGGGTGTACCTGTGATGAGTGAAGAGGAGTTTATTTCCTTTGTACAACAGCAAAATGCTTCTTAAGTATTGAAAATCAAACCTGAAAAGGTGGTTAATTTTGAACACATGCCTGATGCATTGCATTGGGCGTTTTTATTTTGCTGCTTAACATGATTGAGTGAGCGTATCAGTTGTTGGTGATAGATCAGACAGTATTCCTCAACATTACTCACGAAATATTTTGCTAAAGCGTGAATGTATTGAGATACAATTTTAGCTATAAAAAAAGCAGCCCTTAGGCTGCTTATTTTTATTCAGTGATCACATTATTCTTGATCAACTTTCATCGGTTTTACATCCATTTCTTGATAGGAAACCAACTTAGTTTTGTGTTTCCACTTATAACCGAACCAAATGGCAAGGAATAAGAAAATACCAATATAGGTAGAAACAACGGCTAACCACTCACCATCTAAAACGGCTTGATAGTTCTGACCAAGGACCACGATGGCACACAAAATAAAGGCAAACCAAGGTGCAAATGGGAAGAATTTTGCACGGTAAGCAAGATCTTCTAATTTATTGCCTTGAGCCAAGTAGCCTTTACGGAAGCGATAATGTGAAACTGCAATACCAAGCCACACAATAAAGCCACACATACCTGACATGTTCAGTAACCAGTTAAATACCGCTTGTTCACCGATAAAAGTGGTTAAGAAGCACAGTGCCGCAATCGCCGTTGTTGCATAAAGCGCATTCATCGGTACGCCACGTGCATCTAAGCGACCAAAGACTTTCGGCGCACTGCCTTTACGTGCCATATCAAAGAGCATACGAGTAGAGGAGTACATACCAGAGTTACCCGCTGATAAAATCGCAGTCAAGATCACCGCATTCATCACCGATGCAGCAAAAGCAAAACCTGCTTTTTCATACAGTAAGGTAAATGGTGAAAGTGCAATATTTTCAGTAGATGCTGCTTGTAATAAACGTGGGTCATCATAGGCAATGAGAGTGCCGATAATGAAGATACACACGATATAAAACAACAAGATACGCCAGAAAATTTGCTTGATGGCAATAGGAATGGTCTTTTCAGGATCTTTCGATTCACCTGCAGCCACACCAACCATTTCAGTCCCTTGGAAAGAGAAACCGGCAATCATGGCCACACCAATCAAGGCAGATAAACCGCCGACAAATGGGGCTTCACCCTTGGTCCAGTTGGCAAATGTTTCTACGCCCGGTGTCAGCATGATTTTGCCAATCATAAACAGGCCGATAATGATAAAGGCAACAATTGCGAGCACTTTAACAAGCGAGAAGAAGAATTCGGATTCACCGAAGCCTTTTACGGTCAGTGCATTAATGGCAAAGACGATTGCGAGGAAAATCGCACTCCAGTAGAAGCCCGGAATATCTGGAAACCAGAATTTCATAATGAATTGGACAGCAACCAATTCAAATGCCACGGTAATTGCCCAGTTATACCAATAGTTCCAACCCAAAGCGAAGCCGAAACCACCCTCGACATACTTTGTGCCGTAGGTAAAGAATGCACCCGAAGTTGGATTATGTGTTGCAAGCTCACCTAGACTGGTCATCAAGAAGTAAATCATTATACCAATTAAGCAGTATGCAAGCAGGGCGCCACCCGGGCCTGCATTGGCAATGGTTGCACCTGAGGCAAGGAATAAACCTGTACCAATTGATCCACCAATTGCAATCATGTTGAGATGGCGAGCACCCAACTTACGCTGAAGCTGAGCTGGTTTTTGAGTTTCGCTCATCATTGTTCCTTAAGATTTTTTTGCGTGCTCGCAAACAAGACTTTAAATCCTTGTTGGTCGGCTTTGATTGTACATTGACCATAATGTTGCTCAATTAAAGTCGGATAATTGAGGAATCGATTGGCTACAATCCAAAGTTCGCCCCCAGACTTTAAATGTCTGCGCGAAATTTTGCATAGATTTTCACTGGCATTGTAGTCGGTTTGAATCCCTTGATGGAAGGGTGGATTGCTGACTATGGCATGTAAAAATAATGGAGCATCCTCGATTCCTGTGACCGCTTTAATCTCAAGTTGTTCAGGTTCAAGCAAATTTTGTTCAAATGTCATTTGTGTAGACGCTAGTGCAAAGGCATCTACATCCATGGCAAAGATACGATTTTTAGGATTCAGTTTGGCTAAATAAGCACTGATAACACCCGCACCACAGCCAAAATCTGCAATTTTGCCCGAAGTCATCTGTGATAAATAAGGCAATAAGGTAGCCGTACCCACATCTAAACGGTTCTGGCTAAAGACACCCGGCAGTGCGCAAATCGTAAGCTCACCATTTGGGGTTTCAACTGGATATTTTTGCACCCAATCTTGCAGTGGCTTCAGTGTGACAGTTTTTTCCAATAGGGTTTGCCACATTTGACAGTGACGCGCGCTATCAATTTTTAGTGTTTTACCAAAGGGCTGTAATTGTTTTGCAGCGCGTTCAACACCGCCTTTTTTCTCACCCACGAGGAAAATAGATGCACCTTGAGCAAGATGACTTGCGACATTGTGTAATAAATAATTTAGCAGTTCTTTTGATTTCGGAACAAAAATAACCGCTTGATCAAACTGACCTTCAGGAAAATCGACACCAAAATGGACGTTTGACTGTTGATTTTGAAAGTACTGAAAATCATTAAAATTCCAGCACCAAATCGATGGCTTAATATTGTCATTCAATTGACTGAGTAAGTCATCTGTCGGTGCATTTACGAAAAGCACGCGATCTTGTAATAAATCGATCTGTCGTATAACGACTTCACTTGTGAGATCCATAGATTTCTCCATCATAAAAAACACTGCCTAGGGCGGAACCTAGGCAGTGTTCTTTGACAAATGAACTTACTTCTTCACTTCAGGAAGAACAATATTCAAAATAAGGGCAGCGATACCACCAGTGGCAACGCCTGAACTGAAGATATTACGGAACAATTCAGGAAGATGTTCAAGGATTTGTGGTACTTGTGCAACACCTAGACCCAATGCCAATGAAATCGCAATGATTAATAGTGCGCGGCGGTCTAAATGAATGCCTGACAAAATATTAATACCAGAGGCAGCCACAGCACCGAACATCACCATCACAGCACCACCAAGTACGGCTTGTGGAACCGCCTGAATGACACCTGCAACAGCAGGAAGTAAGCCTAAAATAACCAATAAGGCAGCAATCCAAATCCCCACATAGCGGCTTGCTACACCTGTTAACTGAATGACACCGTTGTTTTGCGCGAAAACAGAACTTGGGAACGTGTTAAAGATACCGGCAAGGAATGAATTTGCACCATTCACCAATACACCACCTTTAATACGCTTCATCCATTCAGGACCATCTACAGCTTGATTTGAAAGCTTAGACGTTGCGGTAATATCGCCAATCGCTTCCAAAGAAGTCACAAGGTAGATAAATGCCATTGGAATAAACAAGCTCCAAGAGAAGCTCAGGCCAAAGTGCATCGGTGTTGGAATTTGAACCAGTGGCGCATCTTTTAAACCATCAAAGTTTAAATGACCCATAAAGCCTGCAAGGATGTAACCCACGACTAAGGCAATTAGGATGGCAGAACTTTTTACCCATGTAATACGCACACGGTTCAATAAAATGATCAGTGCCAAAACGGTACATGACATGATGAGGTTGTCTGCATTGGCAAATGTTTTATCGCCCATGGCTTGATAACCACCACCCATGCTGATCAGGCCTTCTTTAATTAAAGTCAGACCAATCAATAGCACTACAATACCTGTTACCAATGGGGTAATCAGTTTTTTCACCCACGGTAAGATCCGTGACACACCCATTTCAATGAATGAACCCGCGATCACTACACCAAAGATAGATGCCATGACTGCTTCTACAGGTGTGCCTGCCGCAACCATCGCAGAACCAATACCGATAATAGGACCAATAAAGTTAAAGCTGGTTCCTTGTACAATCAGGAGACCTGCACCAAATGGGCCGACTTTTTTACATTGTAAAAAAGTTGCGATACCAGAGATCACCAATGACATCGACAGAATCATATTGGTGTCTTCTTTTGACACACCAAGTGCCAAACAGATCAGCAGACCCGGCGTCACAATTGGGACAATAATGGCCAATAAATGTTGAAACGCAGCGAGAAAAGCAATAAAAGGTTTTGGTCGATCATTCAATCCATAGACTAAATCGAGTTGATCTTTTGCTTCGGGAGATTGGTTTAAATCAGACATGCGGCACTGAAAATTAAGGCTAGGTGGCGCTATTCTAATCTGTTTACACAGCTTTACAAAACCAAAAGCGTACCAGTCGTCAAAAAAAATGCGATTGTCAATAAACTGTCACTACTAAAATCTATATTTTTTCTGTATAATTTGCCCTCAAACTTTAGGCGTATCGAATTCACATGTCAGATATTAAAACTCTCCGTAACATTGCCATCATCGCGCACGTCGACCATGGTAAAACTACTCTTGTAGACAAACTTTTACAGCAATCAGGTGCTCTTGGCGATCGCGCAGGCGAGATCGAACGTGTAATGGATTCGGGCGCTATTGAAAGTGAACGTGGTATTACCATTCTTGCAAAAAACACTGCAATCAAATGGTTAGACAAGCGTACTAACACTGAATACCGTATCAATATTGTGGATACCCCGGGACACGCCGACTTCGGTGGTGAAGTAGAACGTGTAATGTCAATGGTTGACTGCGTACTTCTTCTTGTTGACTCTCAAGAAGGCCCAATGCCACAAACTCGTTTTGTAACGCAAAAAGCGTTCGCACGTGGTTTGAAACCAATCGTAATTATTAACAAAGTCGACAAGCCAAACGCTCGTCCAGACTGGGTAATTGACCAAGTATTCGATTTGTTCGACAACCTTGGTGGTTCTGACGAACAGTTAGACTTCCCAGTTGTATATGCTTCAGGTCTTCGTGGTGTGGCTGGTCCATCTCCAGAAGAACTTGCTGAAGACATGACTCCATTGTTCGAAACAATTGTAGACATCGTTGAACCACCAGCGGTTGACGTTGACGGTCCATTCCAAATGCAAGTGTCTTCACTTGACTATAACAGCTTCGTAGGTGTTATCGGTGTTGGTCGTATTCAACGTGGTTCAGTGAAATTAAACACTCCTGTAACTGTAATCGACAAAGACGGTAAAACACGTAACGGTCGTATCTTAAAAATCATGGGTTACCATGGTTTAGAGCGTATCGATGTTGAATCAGCTTCTGCTGGTGACATCGTTTGTGTAACGGGTATCGATGAACTTCATATCTCTGACACAATCTGTGATCCAAAAGCAGTTGAAGCTTTACCTGCACTTTCTGTAGACGAACCTACAGTATCGATGACTTTCCAAGTAAACAACTCACCGTTTGCTGGTAAAGAAGGTAAATTCGTAACTTCACGTAATATCCGTGAACGTCTAGATCGCGAATTGATTCACAACGTAGCATTACGTGTTGAAGATACTGACAGTCCTGACCGTTTCAAAGTATCTGGTCGTGGTGAGCTTCACCTTTCAGTTCTTATTGAAAACATGCGTCGTGAAGGCTTTGAAATGGGCGTATCACGTCCACAAGTAATCATCAAAGAAATTGATGGTGAAAAACAAGAGCCATACGAAAACGTAACGTTTGACGTTGAAGAGCAGCACCAAGGCGCTGTAATGGAACAAATGGGTCACCGTAAAGGTGAAATGACCAATATGGAAGTTGACGGTAAAGGCCGTATCCGTATTGAAGCAACTGTTCCTTCACGTGGTTTGATAGGTTTCCGTTCTGAATTCTTAACTATGACTTCAGGTACAGGTATCATGACTTCAAGCTTCTCGCACTACGGTCCAATGAAACAAGGTACTGTTGCGAAACGTCAAAACGGTGTGTTGATTTCTATGGTTCAAGGTACTTGCTTGGGCTATGCATTGTTCAGCTTACAAGACCGTGGTCGTCTATTCGCTAAACCTCAGTTAGAAGTTTACGAAGGTATGATCGTAGGTATTAACTCACGTTCAGACGACATGACTGTTAACCCAACTAAAGCGAAACAGTTAACTAACGTACGTGCTTCAGGTACTGATGATGCGTTGACTCTTGTTCCGCACATTGAATTTACGCTTGAACAAGCGCTTGAATTCATTGAAGATGACGAATTAGTTGAAGTAACTCCTAAGTCAATTCGTATCCGTAAACGCTGGTTGACTGAAAACGAACGTAAACGTAACCGTAACGGTTAATTTTACAGTTTCAAAAAAACCGCTGACTTAGGTTAGCGGTTTTTTTATGCATGGGTGTTTTGAATAAAAATGCAAAAATTGAATGACTTTATTCATTTGATCCGACATACAAAATTTTGATAAATCCTTTTTAATAGAGTGAATTACTATAGTGAAAAATGTTTTGTGTGAATTTTTATACATGGCATTTAGAATCTAATAAAAACCAAGTAAATTAGGTGGAAATAGTTATACAGATATAATGTATACTTCGTCACAAAATTAAAGCTGAAAAAAATTTCTGGAGATCACATGAGTATTATTCAAGAATTTAAAGAATTTGCCGTGAAAGGCAACGTGATGGACTTGGCTGTCGGTGTCATCATTGGTGGTGCTTTCGGTAAAATCATCGATTCCATGGTAAAAGACATTATCATGCCTTTTATTTCTTGGATCCTTGGTGGTGACGTTGATTATTCAAATTGGTTCTTAGTATTGGGCGATAACCCAAACAATTTAACCACGCTAAAAGCAGCACAGGATGCAGGCCTTAATGTTTTGGCTTACGGTAACTTCCTAACCATCTTAATCAACTTCTTGCTTTTGGCATGGGTCGTATTCTGGTTAGTGAAATTGATGAACAAATTGCGCCGTCAAAAAGTTGAAGAGCCAGCTCCAGAGGCGACTCCAGAAGATATCGAATTACTTCGTGAAATTCGTGATGAATTAAAACGTAAAGGTTAATCCTTTAGCATTTAAAACGGCACTTTGAAGTGCCGTTTTTTATTGAATCCCTTCCGACCTCCATTTTAAAAAGGGAGGAGAATTCCTTCTTTTCAAAGGGGGGATTTAGGAGATTAAAAATCCATCCGGAATTTAATTTCCAGTAAATGCCAGCCAAACTGGCTTTTGATTGGGCCATGTAGTTCACGTTCGGGCAAAGTAAAAACCGCCTTATCAATTGGACCAACCAGTTGGCCTTTTTTAATGTCGCCAAGCTCACCGCCTTTTTTACCCGAAGGGCATGTCGAATGCTGCTTTGCAATTTTGGCAAAGTCCGCACCGCCTTTGATTTTCTTTTTCAGTTGCTCACATAGTTCTTTATCTTTGATTAATATGTGGCGAACAATCGCAGACTTCATGCGTTATTTCCTTTCACGGTTTTCTTAGTCAGCATTTTAACCTTTTTTAAAGGCTGACACTCTGGGCAAAACACCGATGCACGTTGCCCTAGTTTGATATTTTGCAAGATGGTTTCACAGTTGATGCACATTTCACCGGCACGTCCGTAGGCGAGCAGAGTTTGTTGGAAATAACCATTTTCGCCCATCGCATTGGTGTAATCACGTAACGTCGAACCGCCTAAATCAATTGCCTGTTTTAAAATACGTTTGATTTCGATGACCATTTTTTCAACTTGTTCAAAACTCAAACTTGATGCAGGCTGCGCAGGGTGTATGCCTAAGTTAAATAAGCTTTCCGTTGCATAGATATTGCCGACACCGACTACGATATGATTGTCCATGATCGATACTTTGATACCGGTCTGCTTATTTTTAAATTTTTGGAATAAGTATTCAGCATTAAACGCATCACTCAGCGGTTCAGGGCCAAGCGTGTCAATCAGTTTGCTTTGAGATGATGCATCTAACCATAAAATACAGCCAAAACGGCGCGGATCATGATAGCGTAATTGCATATCTTCAAAATGAATCACCAGATGATCATGCTTTCGTAATGCTTCATGACCTTCACAAATCCGAAAACTGCCAGACATGCCCAAATGCCACAACATGCTGTCCTGTTCAAATTCAGCCAAAATATATTTTGATCGACGGCTGAGCTGAAGCAGCTTTTGTCCGACGAGTTTTTGAATGTCGTCAGGAATAGGCCAACGCAGGCTCGACTGAAAAACCTCAACTTTGAGAACCTTTTCATTCAATAATGGCAATAAACTGGTTTTAGTGGTTTCTACTTCTGGTAATTCAGGCATAAAGGTCGAAGCAATGGATCAGTCAAGTTATGCATACTATTGGGTCTAGCCCTACAGAATGCAAGTTTCATCGCGGCCTAAGGGAGTGTATGAATAGGTTATTGATTATTAATTGTGAGAATAATAAACCAACAAGTCACAATAATGAGTTTGAATAACCGATCAGAAGTTAAACAATTGAAATAATAGATATATAAGATATTGAAAAATAATCACTAAAAATATTGCATAACAATAGATTTATTTAAAATCACTTATTGATAAATTAAAGTTTGGTGAATGATAAAAATAATGCTGAGATAGAACGTGAAAAATTATGTAATTTTTGTGACATTAGATTTCAAGCCTTGTGGCTTGTCTAGAGACTCTCTCCAGATTTAGGTTTTACCATGAAAAAATACAGTCTAGCTCTTCTACCTGCATTTATTGCAGCAGCCATGACACATGTTCACGCCGCAGAAGCATTCGACACTAAAGGTCAGTACATGCTCGGGGATTGGGATGGTAAACGTACCGAACTTGCACAACAAGGTGTGAAGTTTGAGGCCAATATTGCTGCTGATGCTGCCTATCTTGCCGATGGCGGTCGTAATCCGGGACATTCAGCAACGGTAGCCAGCCAATTGTGGTTAGGAACACAGCTTGATATGGAAAAACTTGCAGGTTGGGATGGCGTGACTGTGCGTGCTGTAATGACTGCTCGTCAAGGTCAAAGTACCTCAGTTCGTGATTTGCAAGGGGATGTTCCTCAATTGGCAAATGCACAAGCCAATTTTGGTCGTGGTAATCAGAAAACTCGCTTATCTGAACTGTCTATTGAAAAGCAATTTAAACAGCAAGGCTTAAGCATTAAAGCAGGTCGTTTAGGTCTAGGTATGGACTTCAACGTGATGGGATGCGACTTTGCCAGTACAGCATTTTGTGCTGCCCAAATGGGTAAATGGCAAGGTAACATCTGGATGAATACGCCAGTATCTCAATGGGGTGCACGTGTTAAACAAGAACTTAACCCAGAACTTGCTGTTCAAGTGGGTGTATATGAATACAACCCTGAAAATGCGTTAGAGCGTCACGGTTGGAACCTAGATACAGACAATGCTGATGGCGTAACTATTCCGGCAGAAGTGATCTGGACACCGAAGAACTTTGTGAATGGTTTACCGGGTAGCTACCGTGTTGGTGGTATGTATAACACGGCTGATGATGCAGAGAATCAGTATGATGTCGCTAAAGGTACAGTAAATGGCGTAGGTGTTGATGGTAAAAATCGTACCTTTGCCGGCTGGTTAGCCGTAGAACAACAGTTGACTTCAACTGGTAATGGCCGCCAAGGTCTGCATTCATTTGCTAACTTTACCTGGCATGATCGTGATACCAACAAAGTAGATAACTCACAACAAATCGGTCTGAAATATATTGGTCTGGTGGATAGCCAGCCAAATGATATTTTGGGTTTAGCAGTTAACCGTGTGCATGTAAATGACCGCTTCGCAGATTCACGTCCAGTATATGATGCGAGTGCGGAATACAACATCGAGTTGAACTATAGCTACAACCCGACCAAATGGTTGATGCTACGTCCGAACCTTCAATATGTTATTAATCCAGGTTCAACGAATCGAGTTGATGATGCTTTCCTAATTGGTTTAAGCTCTAAGGTAATCTTCTAATGTCAAAATAGGTGCTCTATGCAAAGTAAATTTAACGTCACATCATTTAAGACACATTTACTTTGCCTGACGGCATGTATTAGCCAACAGCTGTATGCAGAAACAGGTTCTACGGAACCTGTTTTACTTCCTGAGATTACCATTGAAGCACCACGAACCAATACCACGTGGTTAAAAACACCTGCATCGGTATACCGTGTACAGCAGGCTGAAAATAATAACAATACGAGTGTAAATCTGTCCGAAACCTTAAAAGGTGTGCCCGGACTGCAACTGAATAACCGTGAAAACTATGCACAAGACTTGCAACTGTCTATGCGAGGCTTTGGCGCACGTTCAACATTTGGTGTGCGTGGTATCCGTTTATATGTTGATGGAATCCCTGCGACCATGCCGGATGGTCAGGGACAGACGTCAAATATCGATATGAGTAGCTTAAATCATATCGAGGTATTGGGCGGGCCATTTTCCTCTTTATATGGTAACTCTTCGGGTGGGGCGATTTTAACAACGACCAAGCAAGGTACTGGAAAAGACTCCATCGAACTCGGCTATTCAGGCGGCAGTCATAATAAAAGCCGTGCTGATATTGTGCTCCAAGGTGGCTCAGAACAGGCCAATGAACCTAGCTATGTTGTGAGTTCTTCTTATTTTGAAACCGATGGCTACCGTGATCATAGTGCTGCAAATAAGGTACTCACCAATGCAAAACTGACGTGGGATTTGGATGATGGTTCCAAGGTCAATTGGATTGTGAATCATGTGGATATCAATGCCGATGATCCACAAGGGTTGACTCGGGAGAAATTGCGTCAAAATCCGAAACAGCAAGTAGCATTTTTAAAGCAGTTTGATGTACGTAAAGAAATTAACCAAACTCAAACTGGCTTAACATGGAAAAAACCATTGAATGATCAGCATGAACTCAATGCAATGGTATATATGGGGCAACGTGATGTAACCCAGTATCAATCGATTCCTAAAGGTGAGTATTCAATCAATTTAGGCTTTGATGAAGATGGAAATCCAATATCATCAACAAGTCAAAGAAACCCTCGCCATGCAGGCGGTGTGATTGATTTTAGCCGTGACTATTATGGAACAGATATTCGCTGGACAGGCAAAGACCTCTTGCTGAATACACGTTTGACTGCAGGCTTTGCCTTTGATTACATGGATGAAGACCGTAAGGGCTATGAAAATTTTGATGCCAATGGAGATTATGGCAAGAAGGGGAATATTCGTCGAAATGAAAATAACACCTTGTGGAATTTAGACCCCTATGTACAAGCTTCGTGGAGTTTTTTACCACATTGGACATTAGATACAGGGCTACGATATAGCAATGTACACTATGAGTCTAAAGATCATTATCAGCAGCAAGCAGTATATGCAGCAGATAAAGACAATGGTGACGACAGCGGTAAAACTGACTATGACAAAGTTTTACCTTCAGCAGCGTTAAGCTGGAATATTGCACCTCAACTCAATGCCTATGTCAGTTATGCCAAAGGTTTTGAAACACCGACCTTTACAGAAATGGCCTATTCTAAAGATGACGGCATGAATTTTGATTTAAAACCGGCCAGTAGCGATAACTACGAGCTTGGGCTTAAATCACAAAATGCATGGGGGAATTTCACTGCAGCGGTATTCCAAAGCAAAACTCAAGATGACATCGTCTCTGCAGGAAGTATCAATGGTCGTGCAATCTATAAAAATGCCGATAAAACCTTACGTGAAGGTGTTGAGCTTTCATGGAATAAACAGCTATGGCGAGATTTAAGTGCGCAAGCAAGCTACAGTTATATCGATGCTACATTTGATGCCGCAATACCTGACAGTGATGTCGTCAGAGGCACCTATATTCCGGGTATTGCCAAAAACCAAGCGTTTGCCACACTGAATTGGCTGCCAGATATTGGCTTTAATGCCGGCCTAGATGTTCGCTATATGGATAAAGTCTATGTCGATGATGCCAACAGTGATGCTGCGTCGAGCTATACCGTGGTTTCTGCCAACGCTGGTTATGTGTGGAAACAAGCAGATTGGAAAGTTAAAACCTATGTACGTGTAGATAATTTGTTTGATGAAAACTATGTCGGTTCAGTGATCGTCAATGATGGAAATGGACGCTTCTTTGAACCCGCGGATGGGGTGAATTGGAGTGCAGGATTAAGTGTGACCAAAGCCTTCTAAAAGGAGAGTAATGTGGCGTTGTTATTTCAACCAATTCAGTTTGGAACATTGGGGCTGACTAATCGAATCGTGATTGCACCCATGTGTCAATATTCTGCCAATGAGCAAGGGGAGTTAAGCTATTGGCATGAACAACAATGGGCGAATTATGCCTTGTCAGGTGCCGGACTTTGTATCGTCGAGGCAACGGCTGTACAGGCAGAGGGACGCATTAGCTATGCAGACCTCGGTCTTTGGAATGATATGCAACGCGCACAGATGAAGGCACTATTGGCCAAGGTGAAATCACTTTCCCCTATGCCATTTGCTATCCAACTGGCACATGCGGGTCGTAAGGCATCGACAGATAAACCTTGGGCAGGACGTGGACAATTACCCCCAGATCATCCTCAAGGATGGCAAACTGTTTCAGCAAGTGAGTTGCCCTTTAATGTCACAGATCATGCACCCCATGCTTTAAGTCGAGATGAAATCCAGCAGATCATTCAAGACTTTGCCGATTCAGCAAAACGTGCAGTAGATGCGGGCTTTGACTTAATTGAGCTACATGCTGCACATGGTTATTTGCTGCATCAATTTATGTCACCATTGTCGAATCAACGTAGCGATGAATATGGTGGCAGTCTGGAAAATCGCATTCGGCTGACGCTTGAAGTGTTCCAAGCCATGAAAAATGCCGTTCCTGAAGATTATCCAATTGGGGTACGTATTTCCGCAACCGACTGGATGGAATATACTGAAGCACCGAGTTGGGATCTAGACTCGGCTGTTGGCTTGTCAAAAGCGCTTGCACAACTAGGCACAGCCTATATTCATGTTTCTAGTGGCGGCTTAGATGTTGCGCAAAAAATTCAATTACAAGCCAGTTATCAAGTGCCTTTTGCTGAAGCCATAAAGCAAGCCGTTCAGGTTCCCGTCATTGCTGTGGGTTTAATAACCGAAGCAATGCAAGCCGAAGGCATCTTACAATATGGCATGGCAGATGCGATTGGTCTTGCTCGTGCAATTCAATATGACCCGCGTTGGCCATGGCATGCCGCTGCTGAACTCGGTGAAAACCTAAAAATTTCTCCGCAGTACTTACGCTGTCAGCCGCATGCACAAAGAAGTCAATTTACGGCTTTCTAATTTTCAAAATTTATAGAGGTCCGATCTACACTCTCAGGTTGAGGGTGTGGATGGAAGAGTCTATTACACAGGATATTTCGTATGGTCTTTGAGGTGATTGGTCCAATCTTTTTTCTTTTGGCCTTGGGATATCTGTCGGTAAAATGCAGTTTATTGAGTAAAGAACAGGTCGGAACCATTGGCGCATTTGTGATTAAGATTGCATTGCCGACTTTGTTTTTTCAGTCATTAGCTTCTAAAGATTTGCATCAAATTTGGTATCCCGGCTATTTCTTTGTTTATACCGGAGTCACATTTTTATTGTATGGCATGGCCTATTGGCTATTGTCGACACATTTTAAAAATAATATGTCGCAAACAGCGGTACTGTCACTAGGCGCTGGTATGTCAAATACAGGTTTAATTGGCACTGCAGTGCTAAGCTTGTTGGTCGGTCAAAATGCGATGACCTATACCTCATTAATCGTCATCATTGAAAGTGTGCTACTGATTCCAACGGTACTGGTCCTTGCGCAATTAGGAAGTTCACAGCAAAAAGCCAATATTGGCGACATCATCAAAAATACCTTATTTACCCTGTTAAAAAATCCACTCTTTGCAGGGGTAATGTTAGGGATTGGATTTGCAATTTTCCAAATCCGTTTGCCACATCAAATCAATGATGTACTGGCGATGTTAGGTCAAACAGCTTCACCATTGGCGCTGTTTGCAATTGGTGGGGGAATTGTCGGTATGAGCTTAAAGTATGTGAATGCTCAGAGCTTCTATTTGGTGATTTCAAGCAACTTGGTGATGCCTTTACTGACTTATTTAGGCTTACGCTATTTGACCGATGTCAGCCAAGAGATGTTATATGCAGGGACGATTATTGCCGCATTGCCGATGCCGACGATTTTTGCCATGCTAGGACAAGTGTATGGCTTAAATGAAAAGACCTTAACGCCTTTGTTGATGAGTACCATCTTGGGCTTTGTCGTAACAGGTGTATTAATCAGTCTGTGGTGGGCGTGATTTTGATCAGCTCAAGATTTTCTTAACCCCATGAAAAAGCCCTGCATATGCAGGGCTTTTTTTAATGCTTAATTAACTCTTTTTCGCATTGGCTTTAGGTGCTTTGGCTTGTTCAGCGATCATTTTATCCACGGTTGCCAAAGATTCTTTGGCTTGCGGAATATTTTCTTTGGCTAATGCGCTAAATATTTTTTTAGCTTCAGGCAAATTTTGCGGGATGATATTGCCATTTACAAACATATTGCCCACTGCCATCAATGCAGGGACATAACCTTTTTTCGCTAACTCTTGAATGCTATTTAGACCTTGCTGAATAGGCTTTTCATTTTTAGCTTTAAAGCCAGCACTGATGTCATAAAGCGCTTTGGCATGAATCGCAGGGTAGTTGCCTTTTTTAATCAGCGGATCAAGTTTGCTGAGTGCCAATTTATCTGACTCAGGCTTATTTTCTGCAAAAAGTAAAATGGCATAGTCGATGGAGGCATCGTCAAACCCTGCCGAAGATGCGCGTTCTAAATATTGTTTGGCCTTATTGGTGTCTTGTTTTAAGCTCAGTGTGCCCGTTGCATAATTTTTACCTAAAACATAGTTAGCAACTGGGTAACCTTTGGCTGCAGCCTGTTCATAGAGTTGGATGGCTTTTTTCTCATCCTTCGCTACGCCTTGACCTGTTTGAGTAAGATAGCCCAAATTATAAATGGCCTGAGCATTACCTTTTGCTGCAAGCTTGCTCAGTGTCTGGTAGGCACCATTCATATCTTTGGCCTTGACCATAGCTTCCACTTTAGCAAATTCAGGATCGACGGCATCTGTTTTAGTTTCAGCAAAAGCCAATTGAGCGCTCATTGCTATAATGCTTGCGAGTAGGATTTTTTTCATCTTGAAACCTTTTGTAAATCATACACATAATTCCGTTTATGTGTTTTGGTGGTTATTTTTGTCGGTTTTTACATCATAGGTAGATTTACGTAAATGTAAAGTGAGGAATTGTGATTTAAAGCGTTTTTATAAAATAATGTTGATTGCCCTTAGCGCTTTAAATGCCATGACTTTATTGCATCAAAAGCCTTTGCAAAAAAGCAGGACTCTGATTTAATCGCGCATTGTTATTTTCTCAGAGGCAGCGCGATGTTTATTAAAGGCATTAAACGCAATTACGATAAAATCAATGCAGATGAATCGATTGCAGATGAAGATAAAATAGATGCGCTTTTGATGAAACTGGGTGCAGAGTTTTTAGTCAGTAAAGAGGATCGGGTTTATATTTTCAAAAAAGGCGATTTAGAAGCTAAATTTGATGCCAAACATGCGCGCGCCTATCATTTTAAAGAATATGTATGCAAAGACATGAATAAGTTGTTTCATGGATTTTGATTAAAATCATGATTTAAAAACGAAGACGTGAGGGGGAATACAGTTCCTCCTTATTTTGACTGTTGTGTACTGCAACAGCGTATGTGATTTAAAAAAACTTTAATTTTCAAAAGTATAATATTTTCTAAAAATATAAATTGAATAAAATAGATACAAGACATCTATGATGAATACAGATATACATGATTCATTGAGATGTATTTAAATATGAAAAAAATAAGCGCCATCTTGATCCTTGGTTTCGCCTGTTCAATGACCAGTTGGGCGCAACAACCCAAACTTGTACCGCATCCAATCCATTTAAAAAATGGCAAGCAGTTTTCATTAAATTTGCCTGCGCAGTATGAAATTATTCCTGCTGCCGAAGGTCTCAAACGTGTTCGTTTTTTGCGCAAGCACCTGATAGCAGAATGTTTGTCACGGATATGTATGATCTAACAGATAATAAAAAAGGTACTTTATATATATTGGATGATTGGAATGCTGACACAGGTAAATTTGGCAAAATCATTCCTTATCTGACCGGTTTGAGAAATCCAAATTCAGTTCAGTTTTATACCGATGCTCAAGGACAGGATTGGCTCTATTTGGCGGAAACGCACCAACTGACACGGCAAAAATTCAACAGAGGTGAAACTCAGCCTTCGAGTAAGGCTGAAGTTTTAGCGACATTTCCTGATTATGGTTTGAGTTATAAATACGGCGGTTGGCATCTGACGCGGACGATTGCAGTCGGTGGAAATGGAAAGATTTATGTGTCGGTTGGCTCGAGTTGTAACGCCTGTGTAGAAAAAGAAAAAGTGCGAGCCTCAGTCATCGAGATGAATCCTGATGGTTCAGAGCAACGGATGTATGCGACAGGTTTGCGTAATGCAGTTGGATTAAAATGGATCGGTAGATTTCTATTTGCGACCAATCAAGGTTCTGATCATTTGGGAAGTAAAAAGCCTGATGAAACTTTTTATGCGTTAAAGCGGGATGCCGATTATGGCTGGCCCGCATGTTATTCATGGCTGGGCAAAGTCTTAGCTGATCCGAAATTTAAACGTGCATCTGGCTGTAAAAATGTTCCATCGCCCTATGCTTATTTTCCTTCACATTCCTCTGCATTAGGTTTTGATTATTTTGATGACCCTCATACCGATGCCACTATTAAAAATGCTTTTTTAGTGGCTTTGCATGGCTCTACCGACGAGGCGATTGGTCATGGCTATCAAATTGCAATGATGCGTAAAGGACAAAAACTTGAAACCTTTATGGATGGTTTTTTAGTCGGTAAAACGGTGTATGGGCGACCCGCAGATATTTATAAGATCGATGGAAAATCATTTTATTTTTCAGATGATCGGGCAGGGGTGATTTATTATGTGAGGGAAAAAAATGAGTGATTAAAAAGCCAAAATTTTTAGGCTTTGGCTGTGGGTTTGATGTTATAAAATATGATCATTAATGAGAGATGTTTCTAACTCTTCTATTTCTATGTTTGCTGTAGAGTTTCTTTTAAAATTTTTCTAAAACGTAAGAACATAATTAACTCAATAAAATTTAAACCAAAGCCCCAAGGCAATGTTCCATCTGTATTGAATTTTATTGACGTGTTGTAGCCTATATGTGCTTTTAGTAGATAGAAAAAAGAATCAGGAGTTGCTTCTATGTAAAAACCAAAAATAAGTGCAATATTTGGAATATATAAAAAATAAGGCGTACATATAAGGAAGATCAAACTAAAACTTATCCATTTTAGGGTTATTAAACCTTTAATGTTTTGTTTCCAGTAAAGATAACTGCCAGAAATTGTAATGATAAGTTGAAGAAGGAACAGTAGATAAATAATATTGTTAATTGAGAACAGATTAAGAAAACCAATAAAATAAAATATCATTAAAACTGCTAATATTGAAAAACCACCATAGTAGAGTGCAATTAACTTATGCTTTGGGTCTTGAAATTGTGTCTGATGCATCGTTATATAGTTTATTGTTAAAATTCGGAGTGCATTTTAGTTTAAAAATAGTCAAATTAATATGATGAATTTTTAAAATTTAAAACTTAGATTTATTATAAAAGAAGATAGCTAAATGTAGCTATCTTCTGAATTTATTTAAGCTGACTGCGGACGTGCCACATCACCATTCAATGCTTCAGGCAAGGCTAAAACAGTCACGTCTAACTCTTCTAAGGCTTCAGGACGAGCAACAACCAGTGCTACATAACCATTTTCTACAGCCGCGCTATTTACCACTTGCACGCCTTTATTCAGCTGTTCGCCTTGTGCAGGAGCAGCGCCTGTACCTGAAATCGCATGCAACCAAGCTTTGGGTTTGGCTTTAAACCATAAACGTGCAATCACTTCCTGACCCAAATAACAGCCTTTGTCATAGTGTACACCTTCACGCTGATGTAAACGTAGCTCTTGCGGTTGGAACACATGTTCAAGCGCTTGGTCAATATAGGCCTGACCCGCTTGAATGGCTTGAACTTCCCATGCTGCAATATCCGTCGGCGCCGAAGCAAAAGTCGTGTCATCACCGGCTAAACTTGGAAAAACTGCACCGGCTTCTTCCAGTTTCATTTTTGAAAAAGCGCCGAATTTTTTAATATGTTTGGCAAATTCTTCGGCTTGATCTGCTGTTGTGACAATAGAAAAACTTTCAGCACTGTGTTTGGTGAGCCATAAACCAAAGTGAATACGGCCTTTGAGGTCGCAGATTGCAGTATAACGTGTTGCATTTTCTTCAAGGCGTTCAACATGCAAAGTCACTTGCCCTTGTAGAAATTTTTGTGCATCGACACCGTTGAGAGAAAAAGATGTGAATGCCATAGACGTTGTCATGACCAGCCTCAGTATAAATTTTAGATATCATTAATCATGTTATTTTGCAGCAAGCCGCAGTGTTAGGCAAACAAAAAGCCCATATTGATATGGGCTTTTGTACAGCATAGATCGGTCTTAGTGACTGTGTGTCGGCATATCGCTTGCAGTCATATCCATAGTGGAATGATGTGAAGGCGGTTCACTATTACAATCATATTGGTCGCCACAAATACGCACGGTTTCCATCATGCCTTGATCTTCATGGTCTAAAATATGGCAGTGCAGCACGAAGTCGCCTTCAAATTTTTCGTACTTGCTGCGCACAAAGATTTTATAGCCCTGTTTGACGAAGAGCGTATCTTTCCAAACGCCTTTCATTCCATGATATTGCGAGTCAATATTTCCTGCACCATCTTTATCTGAGCTGCCGATGGCACTGACATCGACACCATTTTCATTCAATATTTTCACGACTTGGAATGGATTGACATGGATATGGAAGGGATGACTTGCAACATTACTACTCAACTCCCACTCTTGGGTTTGCCCGATTGGAAGCTTGCGGACATAGCTATGGTGGGTATGGTCTTCATCATGGTAGGCATCGCCAAAGCTGATCAAGGTACCTTCTTCGGCATGACGAATACCAAATTTAAAGCTGCCATCTGCATTGAACAGAATGTCAAAGTTGGTGATTTGCTTCGCCATTGTTTTGAGCATTTCATCGACTTCAGCAGTCATTAAACTCGCATGAGAGATGAAGGCTGATAAATCACCCTGTTCGAGCTGTGCAATCACTTCTGGTGCCAGTTTCAGTTGGGTGGCCTGACTTTTTAAGAAGTTATACGGTGTTTGCTGCGGTAGTTGGGTTGCTTTTACATTGACCCAACCGAGGAGCTGTGTATTGAGTTTTTCTTCTGGTGCGCGACGAAGTAACGGACTTGATTCAGGCGCATTAATTTCATCTTCCAGATTCAGCTTGGCATCGTATACACAGTATTTATTGGTGGTCGGGAAGGCGAGCATGGCATCAAAACGATAACCCGGTTGAAAAATTTCAATCCCGTGCTTTTGGATTTTTCCCATGGTCAAGCCGTCTTGTGCAAGGGTATATAACGGTAATGTTTTCAGTGTTTTAATCTGTGAAGACATCGACTTGCTTTGATACTTTTGACATTCGCTCAGGGTTTGCTCTGCGGTAAAGAGCGCAGAATCAGGCAGTTCTTTGATGGTCAAACCAATGGTGTCACGGATACCGCCGTGAATCATGCGCCAGCGGTGGTATTGGTTCTGATCCACCTTAATTTCACCAAACATTTTGCCATTGATACTGGTAAAACGATTTTCATCCGCCCAAGAGGTCGGTATATCGAGTTTTGAATAATCTTCTAAGCTATAGATGCAGGGTGTACCATTCACTTGGCTTAAATTGCTGTCGCAATCTTCATTGTATTGAATCTGCTGGAACAGCATGATTTTTTCATGGTCATACTGCTGGGTTTTTTGATTTTTCCATAAGATGTCCAAATCTCCAGTCTGCTGAATTTGCCCCTGACGAATGGCAGGTTTCCGCTCTCCCTCAATAATCAAAGGGCCAGCCATGCCACTTGAGACCTGAATCGCGGTTGAACCATGCACATGCGAGTGATACCAAAATGTTCCCGCAGGATGATTCGGTTCGATCTTAAATTCGTAATGAAAATCTTGCTGAGGTTTTAAGCTCAAAAATACGTTGTCACTATTTCCTTGCGGGCTAACCCAGAGACCATGTGTATGTAAATTTGTGGTGTTAAAACAGTTCCCTTGGTTAATATTGGTCACTGGACTTGGACAGGTCTCCGTCGATTCAACAGGGAGATGATTGACCAGATGAATTTTTAAATTGTCACCTTGTTTCGCACGAATTTGTGGGCCAACCAACACATCCGAAACACTGCCATCGCTATTTTTCGAGTTCCAGAGTTCAGGTTTAGTCAGATAGCCTCTGACCTGTAATAGGTCATTTTCACCCGTTTCAGGGTCGTATAAGGCTTGGCGTTTATAGGCAATCAGCAGTTCATGCTCACCTTGTGCATTGGCTTTCAAACGTGGTGGATTCGAGATGACAGTCGGTGAGTCTACTTCCTCTTCTTGAATCGTCGAATCTGTTGTCGATTGGTCGTTGTCGCCACAGGCAATGAAGCTGAGACAGCTTAAGAGGCAGCCAGCCCCAATGATGGTTTTAAATTTTGTCATGATCTTTCCCCAAAGCATAATGACGGTAGAACAGTAATCGCAGATTTATTTAGCTAAGGTTTTGTAAATATTGTGATTATTTTGGCGAATACAGTGAATTACTGTGCTTGTATGTCGTGCTTTTATTATCTGAGAGTGGGGGGATTCGACGCTATCCCTGCAAATAGGGATAAATTGAGAATTAAGATAAAATAAATAATAAAACCGTGTTTTGATTCACATTATGACTTTGAGGCGCAATGAGCTAATAAAATAATTTAATGCCTTGATTATTAAATACTAAAATTGATAAGACTGATTTTTAATCAATTTGGTTGATATTTAGATTAAATATTATGCAGTGCAATTTTCCTTAGACTAAAGAATGAGGCAGATTTGCAGCTATTTTTCAAAAAAATTCACATTTAGAGCGAATATTCCAAAGTTAGTGTAACTAAATATTTCAAAAACCCCTGTTTTTATATTTAACTCTATGAAATATATGAGATTTGGGAAATGGGTTTTCGGCAGTGTAGTATGCCTATCGAACAAAGATGAATTGTCTATGAAAAAGACAACGCAAAAAAATGAAAGACCGAGGGCAGGAACGCTATGAACAACAACTACCGTAAACCGCTGCAAGGCACCCAGCTAGAATACTTCGATGTACGCCAAGCCGTAGAAGATATTCAGCCAGGCGCATACGCAAAACTCCCATATACATCTAAAGTCCTTGCAGAGCAGTTGGTTCGTAAATGCGACCCTGCAATCTTAGAACAGTCTTTAAAAGAACTGATTAACCGTAAACAAGACCACGATTTCCCTTGGTACCCTGCACGTGTGGTGTGCCATGACATCTTAGGCCAAACCGCATTGGTTGACCTTGCAGGCTTGCGTGATGCGATTGCTGACCAAGGCGGCGACCCGTCAAAAGTCAATCCTGTTGTTCCAACGCAGCTGATTGTTGACCATTCTCTAGCTGTAGAGTTTGGCGGTTTTGACCCAGACGCATTTGAGAAAAACCGCGCGATTGAAGACCGTCGTAACGAAGACCGTTTCCATTTCATTGAATGGACGAAAACAGCCTTTGAAAATGTCGATGTGATCCCTGCGGGCAACGGCATCATGCATCAAATCAACCTGGAAAAAATGTCTCCAGTGATTCAAAACCGTGAAGGCGTGGCATTCCCGGATACCTGTGTCGGTACCGATTCACATACGCCGCATACCGATGCCTTGGGCGTAATCTCTGTAGGCGTGGGTGGCCTGGAAGCTGAAAACGTAATGCTCGGTCGTGCATCTTGGATGCGTCTGCCAGACATCATTGGTGTAGAGCTTGTCGGTCAGCGTCAAGCAGGCATTACCGCAACTGATATCGTGTTGGCATTAACTGAATTCCTGCGTAAAGAACGTGTGGTAGGTGCTTACCTTGAGTTCTTTGGTGAAGGTGCAGACAGCATGTCTGTGGGTGACCGTGCGACCATTTCCAACATGACTCCTGAATACGGCGCAACAGCGGCGATGTTCTATATCGACCAGAACACCATTGATTATCTGACTTTAACCGGTCGTGAAGCAGAGCAAGTCAAACTGGTTGAAACCTATGCCAAAGAAGTGGGTCTTTGGGCGTCGGATATGACAGCGGCAGAATACCCGCGTGTACTACGTTTTGATTTATCACAAGTCACTCGTAATATTGCAGGTCCATCGAATCCACATGCACGTGTATCAACCGCTGATTTAAAAGCGAAAGGCATTGCAGGTAACTTAGAAGCGGCTAAAGCTCAGGAAGCTGAAGGTTTAATGCCTGATGGCGCAATCATCATTGCAGCAATCACCTCATGTACAAACACTTCTAACCCACGTAATACCGTGGCAGCAGGTTTGCTTGCACGTAAGGCAAATGAGCTGGGCTTGGTACGTAAACCTTGGGTGAAATCATCTTTTGCACCAGGTTCTAAAGCAGCCGCTTTATACCTCGAAGAAGCAGGTGTACTCGGTGATTTAGAAAAGCTGGGTTTTGGTATTGTGGCATATGCATGTACCACGTGTAATGGTATGTCAGGTGCTTTAGATCCAAAAATTCAACAAGAAATTATTGATCGTGATTTGTACGCAACTGCGGTACTTTCAGGTAACCGTAACTTTGACGGCCGTATCCATCCTTATGCAAAACAAGCGTTCTTGGCTTCGCCTCCACTCGTTGTGGCGTATGCCATTGCAGGGACGATTCGTTTTGATATCGAAACCGATTCACTGGGTAATGACAAAGACGGTAATCCAATTTACTTAAAAGACATTTGGCCGTCTGATGCTGAAATTGATGCATTGGTGAAAGAAGCGGTTAAACCTGAACAGTTTAAGAAAGTGTATATCCCAATGTTTGACTTGGGTGAGCGTGAAAAAGCGGCAAGCCCGTTATACGACTGGCGTCCGCAAAGTACTTATATCCGCCGTCCGCCGTATTGGGAAGGGGCTTTGGCTGCACCGCGTACACTTGCAAATATGCGTCCGCTTGCGATCTTGCCTGACAACATCACCACAGACCATTTATCGCCATCGAATGCGATCATGATGGATTCGGCTGCAGGTGAGTATCTGCATAAAATGGGCGTGCCTGAAGAAGACTTTAACTCATACGCAACCCACCGTGGTGACCATTTAACTGCACAGCGTGCGACATTTGCCAACCCGAAATTGTTTAATGAAATGGTGGTGCGTTCTGACGGTACGATCAAGCAAGGTTCAAAAGCGCGTGTAGAGCCTGAAGGCGAAGTGATGCGTATGTGGGAAGCGATTGAAACTTATATGAACCGTAAGCAGCCGCTGATCATCATTGCAGGTAAGGACTACGGTCAAGGTTCGAGCCGTGACTGGGCTGCCAAAGGTGTGCGCCTTGCGGGTGTAGAAGTAATTGTGGCAGAAGGTTTTGAGCGTATTCACCGTACTAACTTGGTGGGTATGGGTGTGTTACCGCTTGAGTTTAAAGCAGGGACTGACCGTAAAACTTTGAAGCTGGATGGTACTGAGCTTTATAGCGTGATTGGTAATATTGCACCGCGTTCTGATTTAACTTTAGTGATTGAACGTTCTACGACTGATGGCAAAAATGAAATCATTAAAGTGCCTGTGACTTGCCGTTTGGATACTGAAGAAGAAGTGCATGTGTATGAAGCGGGTGGTGTGTTGCAGCGCTTTGCACAGGACTTTTTGGAAGGGAATGTGGCTTAATGTAATTCTTTAAATCCACCCCTTACGGAATATATTCCTCACCTTTGAAAAAGGAGGGAGTTCCCCTCTTTTAAAAGATGAGAAGTATTACTTCGCAAGGGGGAGATTAAAGTAATTGATATTGTTTAAAAAACACCCTACATTTATGTGGGGTTTTTTATAGAGTAAATAAGTTGAAGCCAAGATTACCAAATATAGGATGATAAATTAGTGGGAGTTAGAAATGGCCTTAATTTAATGGTGGTGATTTAATTAATAGATTTTTTTAAATAAAAATAATAAAGCTGAGATATTTAATTTATGTATTTTAATAATGTGGAACTACTTCCTAAAAAGATTTTATCTGATATTCAATTAGGAACTATGCTTTGCTATTTTACTGTCATTTTATTTTTCAATGTAATGATAGGTGTTTTTTCTTTTGATTGTTTTTTAATCTTAATCACCAATGTTTTATTATTGTTTTTTTACTTTTTCGGCAGTATTTTTTTTAAAGAAACAGCATTAATTTTGTTTAAAGATTGGATGTCAGCATGTTTGGTAATTCTTTGTTTTATTTATATGTATTTTCTATTTGGTAAGTCTTATTTTGATTTACTTACTCTAACTATATTGCTTGTTTTTTATGTGGTTTTTGATGTTTATTATTTATACAGAAAAAATGGATGTATTATTTCGAAAGCTATTGAAGCTGGATTTGAGGGTAAGAAATTTAATTATATAAGTAGAGAAAATTATCGTTTAGAAAAACTCGTTATTCAAAGAAGCTTAATTCATAAGTTTTTCTATATTTTTATTGGTGTTTTTTTGATATTAGGTTTGTTTTTTAAGGAGAGTTTACCGTATATATTCAGTATTATTGGTTTAATGATTAATGGGGAATATAATTATTATGATTTTATGTTATTTATTATTGGAAGTTTTATCACATTTATAGGTATCACATATGTAAATATCTTAATGTTTTTTATGTTTTATTTTATCAAAATGAGTAGGTTTTTAGAAAATTCATCATGACTTAAAGTTTTCGTATTGTATTGAACCTATGTAGGTTTTTGAACCTAATGAATTCAAATTAGAAACCCACCAAAATTTCCACACGAAATTATGCTTTGCCTAAATGCCATTATCAATTGTCGAAATGACCAATAGACATTCATCACAAGAGAGTTATACTGAATCTACCATTTCTAAAAACACATGGAGAACAAAAATGGTTACTGCTGGTCAAAAACCCGGAACAGGCTTCTATTTTTGTGTTCAATGCGGACACCGCGTCTACTTAGAAATTGGTACTGATCGTTTACCACCGTGTACCAAATGCCAAGGCAATCAATTTAACAATAAGAATGCCTAAGCTGCAAAACACTAACAGTTATCCGCTGTTTAGAAAGAAAAGCCCTATCACTCGATAGGGCTTTTTGCTAACGTATAACACAGCATATATAAAAACAAATTGTACGTTTAACCGTTCGGAGAAGCCCATGGAAACAATATTAGGACTGTGTATTGGTATTGGCTTAAGTGCTGCCTGTGGCTTCCGTGTCTTTGTACCTTTATTGGTGATGAGTGTTGCCTCCATTTTAGGACTATTCGAACCAATGAAAGGATTCGAATGGCTGTCTATGCCTGCAGTTTGTATTGGCTTGGCAATTGCGACTGTCTGTGAAATCGCTGCTTACTATATTCCTTGGGTAGACAATGCCCTCGACACCATTTCAACACCCGCAGCAATGATCGCAGGGACGATTGCCACAATGGCAGTAAGCTCAGGTGAAATGTCACAGTTTGCCAGTTGGGCTGCTGCAATTATCGTGGGTGGTGGTACAGCAACAGCAGTGCAAATGAGTACCGTTGCAGCGCGTGGCGTATCTACCGCAACCACAGGTGGCGTTGCAAATCCAATCTTATCTACAGGGGAATGGATTGGTGCTGCAGTCTTGTCAGTATTGGCCTTTTTAGTCCCATTTTTCGTGGTGATCTTAGTGATTGCAATCGTGATCTGGTTGGTTCGCCGCATACGCCAAAAACGAACTGTACAGGTCGATACCCCTTTATAAACCAATCAATATTTCACTCTAAAATGAATCCATCTTTTAGAGTGAGTGATCTGCGTTTTGTTTAATAAATATAAAATTAAAAATCAGAAACTGAGTATTAGCAAAGTTTGATAAAGATTATAAAAATTATAAGAAGCGCTACTGATACACAGACCATCATACAGTTAGCGACGAGTACTATGGGTTGTCTGATTTGGACGCCGTATTTGTTGATGTCAGTTCGAGTGAAAAATACCTTTACTCAACATTCCAAGCACTTGGCTTAAGCGCAAAAAATGCAATCGAGCAATCGCACCTATCCGTCCTAAAAGAGCACATCATTATGCGTTTAAGTCATCCAAGAGACGCCTAAAAAAATCTTTAAAATTCGATTGATTTTTGAACAATAAAGGCATAATTTTATTATGTGATTATAAATCACATAATTTTTATATGGATTTATTAATCTTTTGAATTTTATAAAAAATAATGAGGGGAATGGTAGATGATTAAATTTATAGTCGATGAAAATGCCTTAACGAATGGCTCGCATTTAATTCACAATGGCACGCAAGGATGCGTAGACATGCCGCAGTTTGAGCAGCAAATATTGATTGGTTATTTTGCCAATTTTGAACTCGCTTATAAGCGTGCACGTATGAGCTGGCCAACAGAAAAAGTTGTCGGTTGTGATAAGTGTTGTAGTCAAAGCTAGAAATGCAACATGTATGTACCTTGAAATAACGCTGTATATCCAGGAAAAATGGCGCAGAAATTGCTAACTAAAACAGGTAATCGCGTTATTAACAGGATATACAGCATGACCACAGAAACCATCCGTTCTACAAAATATCCAGCAGAGGCGCATGCCTATGCAGCATGGCCTTTGATCTTGATCATCATTGGTGGTGCGATTGGACTGGTTTATGCCGTGATTGCTTATCTGATCAATCTCAAAATATATACATCAGACCTCAGTCGAATGAATAAAATTTTGGCCAATTTACTCTGTGGTATGGCGGCATGTAGTGGTTGGTGGTTTAGCGCACAGTGGGTACAAAGCTATTTAGTTCATTGACTAACAAATCGTTGAATTGATCATGAATTAAATAACTGATGTTACACACTTAAAAGTAGTTTTGCATTTTTTAAATGATTTTTAATTCTATTCGACGGCGTCTTATATCTAGGGATTGAATAAAGGGATTAGCCTTCGGCTGGAGGTACTTTTACGAAACGTTGTTTCTCATTCGGCAAAATGAGAAGCGAAGCTTCGCAAGGAAACCATCTTGCGGAGCAATGCTCCTCACCGCAAAATTCGTTCACTAGCGTCTAATTATCTAAAGTATCGCAAAAACATTTTTGATTAAAAGTAGCTCTGTTTCAAACACTTGCGGATGACGTTACCGCGTATCGTTCATTTATTTGAAGCAAATTGCGCTTCTGATGTTACTGCGTAACATCAGTTCAATAAGTAGAACAAAGATAGATCTAGATCATTAGTTACTCACTGAGCGGTGTTTTGTGAGTCATAATCAATGTAGATAATTGAAGCGTAGGGGGAATGTTCAGCGGCGATATATTTTAATTTTGACCCTGTGTTTGCACGTTTGGTCTGTTGTGAAAGAAAATTTTCTTAAAATTGACCATATCTGCAGATAAAAAACGCTGAAATGAGCTGAAAAGATAAAATATCCTGCCAAACCTAAAATGGCTGAAAAAATTTGCTGAATTTGTAGAAAATTAGAAAAACTTAGGAAATTAATCCCGATGCCCTTTGGTTAAAGTATATCTCAAGGGTGTGATAGAGATTGAAAAGAGTAGCATGCTGTCAGTGGTGCAAAACACGCGTACAGTACTCACCCAAAAGGTCTCGATTCAGCTTAGGACGCTATAAACCAGAAGTTTATAGGCTATAAGATCATGACTTACAAAGTGATGATAGTTGAAGTAAACAACATTGTTTTCTCTTATACCACCCCAAAAATTTAAGCCAAAATAAAAAACAATAATAAATCATTACTTCTTTAATCCGCACAAAACAAACCACACCAGTTAAATCAGCACAAGCTCAAAGATCGTCAGGCATCTCTCTTGCAAATTGTCCTAATCCAAGCCTTAACTCTCAACGAACTTCATTTTCATCATATTGAATAGCTTCTGTGCTTCTTACTACTTTTTTCGAACAGATCACGATTTTTCAAATCTCGCTGTGGCATAGATTGTTGACTCTGAATCCAGTTGAAACATTCATTTCAATATATGTTCTCATTGGCTAACCGTCTTGTTTGAAATTCAAATGAACTCTGTGTTTGAACGCTAAGTTGTAGCGTAAATTTTCGTAAAAATTCATTTATAAGATGGAAAAAATGCTAAAAAATGATACGAGAAGAAATAATTTTCAATATATCTTTAAATGTGAAAAATATTTTTAAAATAAGCCCAAAACAGTAATTTTCAGGGAAACAATCCCTCATCAATACCACTACTATATATCTCAAGGGTGTGATAGAGATTGAAAAGAGTAGCATGCTGTCAGTGGTGCAAAACACGAGTACAGTACTCACCCAAAAGGTCTCGATTCAGCTTAGGACGCTATAAACCAGAAGTTTATAGGCTATAAGATCATGACTTACAAAGTGACGATAGTTGAAGTAAACAACACTGTTTTCTCTTACACCCTAAAAAATTTTTAAGAATTCAATCGAATAATAAATCCTTCCATCTTTTTCAAAATTTCAAACTTCGCATTCATTCCCAACACACTTTGATTATTGCTGATGTAATAAATATCACGCAGAACAACTCAAACTTAATCTAAGCTTCGGATTGTCCTTTTTCACAAAGTTGTTATGCTTAACTATCTAAATTTTAAATAATTTTGTTATGGGTTATCTTGATCAATTGATACAGGATTGTCTGCAGGCACAGCAGACTAAAGCTGAGCGTATATTTGAGTTTTCAAGTTTTGATGATCTTACTCAACACGCACATTATATTTATGTGATACAGCAGGTTGGTGGCGATATACAGCAGACATATCAGGACTATGCTGCATTTAAGGCATTGAAAACCCATGCTTGCGCCAAGTTAAATCAACCCAATCACATTCTGTATGTTGGATCATCACGGACAGGTATAAAGAGTCGTTTAAAACAGCATTTAGGTTTTGGGCCTAAACGAACCTATGCCTTGCATTTGTCACAGTGGTTTCAGGGCGAATATCGCATCACACTACATCAGTATCCTTCAACCACGAGTGCAAGCATCTTACAGTTACTGGAGGATGATTTATCTCATTCATTAGCACCAGCCTTTGGTAAATTGGGGACCAATAATCGTTAGGGTAGAACCTGATCGGTCAAAGTCGATTGACAGCGAATTAGTCAGTTGTTATTTTGCCGACATTCTCCCAGTACACAGTCTGTCCATGCCTTTAGATCCCAACTTTGTCTATGCGCCGCCTCAAGGTCCTCTACGTATTTTGTATGAAGATGCAGACTTGGTTGTCATCGAAAAACCAGCGGAATTGTTGTCGGTTCCGGGACGTTTGCCTGAGCATCATGACAGTGCCTATCTTCGTGTTTTGGAGCAGTATCCTGCTGCAAAAATTACCCATCGTTTAGACATGGCAACATCAGGCATTTTGATGTTTGCGAAACACCGCGATGCAGAAGTGGCGGTGAGTAAAATGTTCCAAGCGAGGACGGTTCAAAAGCAATATGTGGCTTTGGTTCAAGGCAAACTCGAAGGTGAGGGTAGTGTTGAAGTGCCCCTCATTACGGACTGGGAAAATCGCCCACGACAGATGGTGCATTTTGAATTGGGCAAACCCTCAAAAACCTTGTATCAAGCCATTAGCTATGACGCAAGCAAGGACATTAGCCGAGTATTATTAACACCAGTGACAGGGCGTTCTCATCAGCTACGTGTACACATGATGCATATTGGGCACCCAATTACAGGGGATCAACTGTATCACCCGAATGCAAAACAGAGCTCACTCGGACGGATGGCGTTACATGCTTGCGATCTGGCATTTACCCAGCCTTTAACTCAACAAGCTGTTCATATTCATTGTGCGGCAGAATTTTAAAGCATATTCATGTGAATGCTCATTGTTCATAAAAACTGCTGCATTGAATTAAAACCTTTGGGACTCGTAAAAAGCGCAGAATATCTACAGCTTTAAATAGGTTTTTCTGCTTAAAAATGATTCATGATATACACTATATCCCCAATTCTGGGGATATATAAATAATTTAAATATCTCTATAAAGTATGTGAAAAATTTAGAAAGATTGATATTAAATTTCTTTGTAGCTTTTAGTAAATAAACGCCATTTTTAAGGTTTTATTATATTTTCTAATGAATATTGAATGATTACTTTTTTAATATAAAAATATTTTATTAAAATGATTTAAAACAGCATTTTAGTTAAATTGTGTGCAAGTGTGTATTTGGTCAGATAAATACAGTTTTTTGCATTTATTCTGCTAATATGAAATAAATTATTGATTTTAATTTTTATAAATTAGGTTTGTTTTGGGGAATAAACTTAAATTATTGAAGCTTATTTTGAGGATTGGCAAATGATCAATATTGCTTTAATCGTCCTTATCATCCTATTAATTGTGGCTCTCCTTTTTGTTTATAACCGCAAATTGAAAAATGATAAAACCCTACGTTCACTGCAGGAAAACTTCGATCGTGCGCGGTTAAAACTGGCTGAAACAGAGTCGCAGCAAGATGAACTGAATTATGAAATCAGTCAATTACGCATTCAAAACAGTGGCTTAAAAATCCAAGTCGATAAAGTAGCGAAATATCAACATATTGTGGATATTGAACAATATGTTGAGTATCGAACTTTACAGGCTGATGGTTTGGTGGAAGTCACCAAAGCCAATGCCGATATCATGTTGAATGATATTCGCGCACAGATCGAACAAGTGCGTCAGTATTTGAGCAAATATCAAGAAAGAGCTAAATCACAAATACAGGAACAAGCCCGTGCCGAGTTAAAGGGTTTGTATAGCCAAGCGCTGGATCAGCAGCATTTGGAAAACATCAACCGTGCTTTGGACAACAAAATACGGGGCTATCAGTCAGCATTCTTTTTACCTTTACAGAGTATTTTAGATCAGCTGATGGATGGCATGAATGAATCTGCGGCAAACCAAAATTTGACTGCGGTACGTTGCAAAATGATTGATGCAATGGAGCAGCAATCGACTGCAAAATGTAATTATGTTGATGAAGAACGTCGTTTGGCTGCGATGCAATTATTTACATTGGTGTTTAATAGTCGTGCTGATTTGTATTTAGCCCAATTAAATACCAAAAACTTAGGTGAGCTATTGCAGGCTTTGGCGGATGATTTCACCTTGCTCAATGCGCATGGTGTACATTTTAGTCAGGCACGGGTACTCGACAGTTATCTACAATTACGCTTAGAAGAATTGAAAATGGCAGCTTTGGTTTTACATCTTAAAGAAACTCAGGCCCACATGGATGTTGTGGTTTAATTTGAATTGTTATCAGAAAGATCACTTCGGCGGTCTATTTCTGATTAAAGAGATTTAGCTAATGCAAATTGCAACAATTATCCGTTAATCTAAGTCAACAGAATAAAATTCATAAACGATAAGGGAAAGTACAATGACTCGTGATTTTAAACAATTTCCAGATGATGATAATGGCAATGTGCTGTGGCAGATGCAGCAAGATGGTGACGATCTATCTGTGCCGCACGAAATCGAATATTCAATTGCCTTTTCGACTCAAGAGCAGGCTGAACAGTGTGCATTGTACTTATTGAAAGAAGAGCAAAAAATTTCATTGTTCCAAGATGAAGAATCAGATCGCGTGGAATGGATTATCACGGTCTATGTTTATATGGAACCTGATTATGAAGATATCGTTGATTTAGAGCAGTGGTTTATTAAAATTGCAGAACAACATTCAGGCGAATATGACGGCTGGGGTTGTATGGCTTATATCTATGAAGATGATGATCTGGATGAAGATGAAGCACAATTGAGCTAAGTCTCACTATTGCATCTTTAGCAACAAGAACCCAGTGATTCAACTGGGTTTTTTATTATTTAAATTTTAGAGAAATTGTGTAGAATTTTGATTTTTAAATATTTTTAATAAAAATCAATATGAATGCAGCTCACAAAACATAACACGGCATTGCGTTAAAGTGATGGGATCAATCTGTAGGATTCGCTATAGTATTGAACAGCAATGACCTTTCTCGCACGACTCAAAGCTGTTTCATTTAGAACGTTTCAGTATGATAAAAATGGACGATAAAGCGAGGGTGAATGCATGTGGATGATTCAGTGAAAACAATGACAAAAGGACATCATCATGAGCAATACTGTTCGATTACATCGTGTTTTTAGTGCGCCTGTAGAGCGCGTTTATCGTGCCTTTGTGGAGCCAGATGCTTTGGTGAAATGGATAGCACCGCATGGATTTACGGCCCATGTGGAACATTCGGATGTGCGTGTAGGTGGCTCGTACCGCATGTCGTTTCAAAATTTTTCAACAGGAACCACACACGCTTTTCATGGCGATTATCATGAAGTCGTGCCGAATCATATACTGCGTTATACAGACCAATTTGATATGCCAGAGTTAGCTGGTGAAATCGAGGTCACTGTTGAGTTTAAAGCGGTATCAGTAGGAACCGAAGTGACGATTGTACAGGCAGGGTTGCCGAGCGTTATTCCACCTGATGCCTGTTATTTGGGTTGGCAGGAATCTTTACAGTTGCTGGCTTTTTTAGTGAATCCTACGATCCCCGATGAATAATCTGACGAATGATCGAAAACTATAAATAGGCGAAGGAGGGCTTAATGACCGTACATATTAAACGTATTTATGATGAGATAAGCCCAGACGACGGTAAACGCATATTGGTCGATCGCTTGTGGCCGCGTGGTATCAGGAAAGTGAGCGCAGAGCTAGATTTGTGGCCGAAGGCATTGACGCCATCGACAGATTTACGTCGTTGGTATCATCAAGACGAGGCAATGGCTTCTCGATGGAACGAGTTTAAGCAGCGCTATTTGCAAGAAATACAGCCCCATCAAGCCGAGTTAGAACAACTGCGCGCATGGGAAAAAGAGGAGCCCCTGACCTTACTCACAGCGGCCAAACATATGGATAAAAATCATGCGCATATCTTAAAAGCGTTGATATTAAACACCTCATTAGAGATCTAAAATTTAAACCTTCAAGTGCTGTAGCGTTGTGAAATTTACGACCTTCACAAGGTGATTAAACCATACGATATTTATGGTTTTTAAGTTTATGAAATACATAAAAATGTTATATTAAGTTTTTATGGATTTTTACATCCATCTTTTTTTGAGGTCTTTTATGTCTTTACCCAATTGTCCCCAATGTAATTCTGAATATACCTATAATGATGGTGACTTACTGATTTGTCCTGAATGCTCACACGAATGGCGTGAAGGCGAAAGCGCTGCAGATGAACAGGTGCTGATTAAAGATGCCAATGGCAATGTATTGGCCGATGGCGACACGGTTACTGTGGTGAAAGATCTTAAAATTAAAGGCTCATCGTCAGTGGTGAAAGTTGGTACCAAAGTTAAAAATATTCGACTTTTAGCTGATGCAACAGATGGTCATGACATTGACTGTAAAATTGATGGTATAGGAGCAATGAAACTCAAATCTGAATACGTGAAAAAAGTTTAAGTTTCGTTATTGTTCGCTCTAAAGCAACTTCCAATCATCCTAAGCGAAGTCAACACTTGGCTTGGGATGTCTACTAAAACATGAAATTGATATCTAATCCGCTATAGATTTTACTTTTCAGCCTGCATAATAGAAGCATTACAGGTTTGAAATGTCTTTACTATGCCGCATATTCATTTGGAATATTCCAATAACCTTGAGCTTGAGCCTCGTCCTTTACTTAAAGCGCTGAACGCTGCCTTATTTGAATCGGGTCATGTCAGTGCCATCAATGATATTAAGAGCCGTGCTGTCGCTCAACAAGATTTTGTTGTGGGTTTGGATGAACACGCTCAACATGCGTATATGCATGCCAAAGTTTCATTATTGACGGGTCGAACGGTTGAAGTTCAAAAGCAAATTTCATTGTTGTTATTGGACGTGTTGAAACAACATGTCACAGCTTCAGCAATAGAAGTGCAACTTTGTGTAGAAATTTTAGAAATGAATAAAGCAACCTATTCGAAGCAGATCGTGAGTCCTTAAGGCCTTTATTCAATGCGTTGAGCAATGTACCGCTATTCACAAATACAGCATGATGAAAGAATGATGAAATCCGACTTCGGTCGGATTCTTTTTTATTGGAATTATTTATTAAAAATCATTTTCTTAGTGATTAAATTTTAAGCCTTTACACTGATCAAAAAAGACATTGAAAAATGTGACCGAGTTCATTTATATTCTGTAGATCAGGTTGAATTTCCAACAACAAATCCTGATCGAATAATAGATAAAACAATGAAAATGAAGGGGTAACATATGTCGGGATGGTACGAGATCAGTCATTCTAATGATCAGCAGTTTCGTTTTGTATTAAAAGCAGGGAACGGTGAAATCATTTTAACGAGTGAATTATATAAAGCGAAAGCATCAGCCCAAAACGGGATTGAGTCTGTACAAAAGAACAGTTCAGATGACAGTCGTTTTGAACGACTGACGGCCAAAAATGGCAAACCATATTTTAATTTGAAAGCGGCAAACCATCAAATTATTGGGACCAGCCAATTTTATGCCAGTGAGCAATCACGCGATAAAGGCATTGAATCAGTTAAAACCAATGGTGCAAGTACCCAAATTAAAGATCTAACTGCTTAAATTTGAAACAACCTGATCGAGACAGTCAACGCGGGATAAACAAAACCTGAAGGCTCGTCAAAATCACAAGATCAAAAGCAATATGGTTCTCAAATAAGCGCTGTTGGGTTGGATGCTCTTCAATCTAGATCAGGCTTATTTGACGGTACAAGGAAGTACCACAACTTCACTGGCTAGAGTGGTGAACGATGAATAAGCAGAATCATATTTTGTATTATAGGCTCATTACGATTTTGATCATCGTCATGGGTTGGATGATTGCGTCTCCGTATTGGGTGTTGTATCAAATACGTCAAGCCTATGAGCACAATCAACCTGAAAAAATTGCTCAATATATCGATTTTGCGGCAGTCAAATCGAGTCTAAAACCACAAGTTGAAGACCTCATACAACAGAAAACTGGGCTACAGCATTTACCCGAATTTGCCCAGTCTTGGGGTGGGCAGCTCAGCACAGTCCTCAGTGCAACGCTGGTCGACAGTCTGGTCAATCCAAACAGTATCATGCTGCTTTTACAAGGCAAAGCATTAAAAGAGTCGATCCAATTACCAGAAATAACCCAACTAACCAATCCGAGCATGATTAGCTCAGGGATTGAACTATTCACTCATGCTGAAAATAAGGTCGCAGAACAACCTCATACATCAACATCATCCAAAAAGGATGCAACTACAACCGCTGCAGCTTTAAAGCAAAGCCAGCCACTTGAACCCAAAGCAAGCTATAGCGCTTGGAATCGATTTGATCTGTATGTGCCGCTCCAAGGCCTAAGCGAAGAAAAATATACCGTATTTATTATGCAACGCCGAGGTTGGAGCTGGAAGATCGTTGAAATTCAACTTCCAAACGCCTCACAGAATAATACTTCATAAAAAATAAAAGAAATAGGCGCCAGAGATGCAAGATAAAATCAAAATAGTCGGTGACCAACAGGCCGCTGACGAAATTCTGCAATTTTTAGCCAATTGGGATGAGGTTATCTGCCAATTGAAAATTGAGAATATTGCTGAATCCTGCGCAGCAGATGTGTACTTTTTTGATGCCAGTTGTGAAATGCGTGGCTTAATGGCATATCAAAAAATGTGGGAATTTTATCGGGAGTATTTTCGTGAAGGCTTAAAGGTATTTAGGCGGGAACTGGTCATCCATGCAGATCCTGATATTGCCTTTCTGCATTGTTATTCTAAAATTGATGATCAGAGCGGGATACCGACACCGGGGATCTCGTGGTGTCGTAACACCATTGGGATGAAAAAAACGCAGTCTCAATGGAAGATCGTTCATCAACATATTTCTGTTCCAGTGGATATTGTGACTCATCAAAGTAAAGTGATTACCTTTTAATTCTTCTCAAAAAGCAGTATGAAAACAGAGCTATGAAGCTCTGTTTTTTTCTTTGCAAATCATTACATGAAATGCGTATGCAGCCCTAAAACTTCAGCCTAAATTAAAAAATAATGACCATCGTTCAGGATAAGAAAATGGATAATAAAAATAATAAATTAGCGCAAGAATTTGAATCATCACCATCAGGTCAAAAGCAAGGCTTGCAAGATCTGAACGCATCGAAGCAAATGCCCCCTGCAGATTTACATAAAGTGATTCGAATCACGGCAGGATTCATCATCGGCAGTTTGCTGATTGCCGCCTTATATCTTGGCAAAGATATTTTTATTCCATTGGCACTCGCAATTTTATTGGCTTTTTTAGTTGATCCTTTGGTGATGAAACTCCGTGGTTGGGGACTTCCGCAGATGCCATCTATATTTATTGTGGTCGGTTTGGCTTTGGCGATTTTATCCGGCGCGGCCTCTTATTTGGGTTATCAACTGGGGCAATTAAGCCAAGAATTACCGCAATATCAGGGCACGATTCAAAAGAAAATGGATTCTATTCGTCAATTTGCACGCGGCCCGAGTGTTTGGGATGGCGCAAAAACCACCATAGATACCGTTGAAAACTCGATAGATGATGTGGTGCCAGAAGAGAAAAATCCTAAAGTTCAGCAAGTTAAAGTAGTGGGGCAACAACAAACCACGGCTGAAGCGGTCATGGCTTGGAGCGAGCGGGTGCTCAATCCCTTGGCAACCGCAGGTATTGTATTTTTGTTTGTGATTCTGATTTTGGTCAATCGGAAAGATTTGCATGACCGTTTCCTCAAGCTGCTGGGCGGCAATTTAAATATCGGTACAGATGCACTAGATGAAGCGGCCAATCGTATCGGTAAATATTTACGTATGCAGCTGATGGTTAATGTGACCTATGGTATTCCGATGGCCTTGGGACTTTGGTTTATTGGGGTGCCGGCAGCAATTATGTGGGGAATGGTGGCGATAGTGATGCGCTTTGTTCCCTATGTCGGCCCAATGATTTCTGCGATTTTCCCCATTGCATTGGCTTTTGCGGTAGATCCCACATGGAATATGGTGCTATGGACAGTGGGTTTAATTTTGCTCTTGGAATTGGTCAGTAATAATATTTTTGAGCCTTGGTTATATGGGGAAAGTACCGGACTTTCAACCTTAGCCATTATTATTGCCGCCATGTTTTGGACGGCGGTGTGGGGGCCAATTGGTTTAATTTTATCGACGCCTTTAACCGCATGTTTATTGGTGCTTTCGAGCTATGTACCATCCTTAGGTTTTATTAAAACCCTGATCGGTAGTACGCCTGCATTGGCACCGCATGAGCGCTTCTATCAAAGATTAGTCGCTGATGATGTGCAAGATGCCATGGATGTTGCACAGACTTTTATTGCTGAAAAGTTACCGAAGGATGCGACGGATGAAATCAAGGCACGGCGGGTTAATGTGTTTTATGCCAAAGTCGCGATTCCAGCCATACGGATTTTTTCGAGAGGCCACAACACCGAGGCCAGTGCTGAACATCGACTACGTTTACATCAGGGATTAAAACTGTTTAATCATAGTTTTCAACGGGCATATCCAGTTGCACAGCAGGATCAGAAAGCAGCGGTGTTATGTATCGGGGCACGTTGGGAAATTGATGTTCAAGTATCGGCTATGTTGGCGCATAGCCTAAGCTTAAGCAGTATTCCGGCTCAGGCTTTTAGCGACGTATTGATACAAAATCAGCATCAAAGTATAGATGATATCCAAGAGGATATTCAGATCGTATGTATTTCGATTTTCCATACGGCACCAGAAGCTCAAATTCGCCTACTAAGCCATGTTTTTAAGGCACAGTTTCCGGATAAAAAACTGATTTTTGCACTTTGGAGCTGTGATGAGATATCCCAATTAGATGCGATCAAAGAAAATTTCACCGTCGATGCTGTGGTCAATAATATGAATGACTTGTTATTAACCATTGAAGCTTTTCAATTGAAGCAGGGTGAATCTTGGTTGGATGAGCCTGATCCTAGCGTTGAAGTGCAGCGCTTAAAAGCATTAGAAGAACTGGATGTTTTGGATGAGCGGAATTTGCCGATCTATGAACAATATATTGAAGAAGCCCGACAAGCCTTCGATGTGAAATATGCACAAATCTCTTGGGTCAAGCAAGACTGGGTCTATACCCCAGGTAGCCCTTTGGCTCAGGCTACCGAGCAACCGATGCAGGTGCGCCAGTCCAAGCAAGACTCGATCTGCAGCCATTTGGTGTATCAAAATGAACGCTTGATTATTGAAGACCTACAACGTGACCCACGCTTTGCGCATTTACCTGAATTGATGCATAACCGCATTCGCTTTTATGCAGGCGTTGCACTTAGAGACCGTAATGGGGTCGCGTTGGGAAGTTTTTGTGTTTTAGATCGGCAGCCGAATCAAATGACCGATGATGATATGAGTCTGTTAAAAGGCCTTGCGGCAGATTTGATGAATACGCTCAGTGATGAAAATGTGAAGCGAAAAAAATGTGAGGAGATACAGCAACTGAATGATTCGTCTTCATAATTTCAAATGATGCAGCAGATCTTTTTAGACTGGAGTTTCAGTGAAAAGCATTTTAAGATGGTTCTAATATAATTATTTTGAGCCAAAGACATGAACAAAAATAATGTCATCTGGCAACTTCTATTAGGCTACGTTGCTGCATTGGGTTGTAGTGTGAGCTTAGCTCAAATTCAAGGAAACTATTTTTCACATAAGGATTGGGAAATCGCTTGTGATAATACAGGGACTTGTCGCGTTGCAGGTTATCAGGCGGAGGGCAATCAGCCCGCTATTTCTGTATTATTACAACGTGCTGCGGGCGCTCAAGCGCAAGTCAGCGCACGAGTGAAACTCGATCCTGAAACGTTAAGTGCGGCAAATAAACCACTTCAACTTTACACTTTAGGTAAAAATCAGGGAACTGTGCAGCTTGATGCCAAAACTGCGGAAGGTCAGTTAAGTGCAGCTCAAACTCAAAAACTGATTCAAGCCTTACAAGCCAATCAACCGATTGTGTGGAAAGGCAACAACAAAACATGGTTATTGTCTGTGCAGGGCGCTAGTGCAGTTTTACTCCGTATGGATGATTTTCAAAAGCGCATAGGGACAAATTCGGCATTATTGCGTAAAGCCAATAGCAGTTCGGCCAATGTACTCAAACCTAAAAGTATTCCGAAAGTGTATATTCAAAATTATAGTAAGGGTTTACAAACGCGGTATGCCGTCAATGCTCCCACAGCCAAACAATTATTTGGATTGATAAAGAAAAAAACGACAGTGGAAGATTGTCCTCAACTCTTTGATGCAAATTTCTTAGAGGATGATCGAGTCGTGGTGTTTCCAATCAATGGAAAAAATGCCTTGGTCGAAGTGCCATGTTGGCGTGGGGCATATAACAGTGGTAATGGCTATTGGCTGATGGATCGTAACTTAAAGCAAATCAAACAACCCGTGACCTTTTCTGGAAGTGGGTTTAGTGAAGGACAAATTTTCTCCAACCAACGTGGACGAGGCATTGGTGATTGTCAAAGTAAAGGGGAAAGGTCGTGGAACGGTCAGCGCTTTATCCAAACTTATATGGCAAAAACCACACAGTGCAAAGGATTTGCTGGCGGTGCATGGGAAATTCCAACCTTAGTATATTGGGTTCAACTCGACTCTTAATTACAAAAAGCCCTGATATACAGGGCTTTTAAATCATATAAAGTAGTTTTTATCTGCTTAACATGAATAACCAACAATACTAAAAACGTTTTGGAATTTTTTGTCCGCCCACAACAGGTGATTCAGCGATTTTCAACACACCAAATAGCCATGTTTCGGCATGATGAACAGCCGCTTTGAGCTCATCACCTAAGGCTAAACGCCCAGCTATAAAACTCGCCAATGAGCAGCCTGAGCCGTGATATTCCCCATCTAGTCGTGGACAACGGGTTTCAGAAACTAATTCACCCTGAATGTACAACGAGTTTTGGATATAGTCTGGCGTATTTTCATGGCCACCTTTTACTAATACCGCTTGAGCGCCCATCGCAAAAAGTTTTGCTGTAGCTTTAGATATGTCGTCTTCACCTGTGAGTGCGCGTAATTCTACGGTATTAGGTGTAAGCACAGTGGCAAGCGGAATCAATTCCGCAAAGGCTTTGACCAACGTTGCTTGATCGCCCAAAGAACCACCACTATTGGCAACTAAAACGGGGTCGAGAACATAATGATATTCGGGATGTTCACGTAAAAACTCAGCGAGAGCCGCGATATTTTCAGTCGTTCCTAGCATTCCTGATTTTACACAGCGAATAGGGAGGTCACCGACGACAGCATGTGCTTGAGCCAACAATAACTCACGAGAGGTTGCTTCAAACGAATACACTTGTTGTGAGTTTTGAACGGTTAACGCTGTACACGCAATGGCAGCATGTGCGCCACTTTGACCAATGGCTTCAATGTCCGCTTGCAGTCCTGCACCACCTGAAGGGTCAAGACCTGAAAAGCACAGTACAGTAGGGCGCACAATGATGTCCTTATTACACAAAATTTGCGATAGTATAGGCAACTTTGAGCGAACACTCGATAGTATTTTTGCAGAAGTGATTGGATAAGGTAAAAGCTGTGATTAAGAATATATTGATCGATCTCGATGGAACATTAACAGATCCAAAAGTTGGCATTACCACTTCAGCACGCTATGGACTGGCGAAAATTGGACATCCCATTTCGGATGAGACCAATATCGATTGGATCATTGGGCCACCTTTGAAAGCCTCTTTGGCCAAAATCCTCAATGTCGATGTGCATAATGTACTTGCAGATCAGGCTTTACTAGGCTATCGCGAGCGCTTTGCAGTGACTGGCTTATTTGAAAATAAAGTCTATCCTGCCGTTGCCGACACTCTAGCAACTTTACAACAGCAAGGCTTTCACTTGTACGTCGCTACAGCAAAGCCGACGGTCTATGCCCGCCAAATTTTAGAACATTTTGATTTGGCACAATATTTTACTGTGATCTATGGCAGTGAACTGAACGGTGAGCGCACCAACAAAGGCGATTTAATTGAATACATTTTGCAGCAAGAACAGTTGGATGCGAAGGAATGTGTGATGGTGGGAGACCGTGAGTACGATATTTTAGGCGCACGCCGTAATGCAGTGCAGAGTATTGCTGTGAGCTATGGTTATGGTAGTGCAGAAGAAATTCAAACGGCTGCACCGGCACTGGTGATTGATCGTTTTAACGATTTGATTTCGAGTATTGAGCAATTGCAGCAGCAGAAAGTGTCGTAGTTGCACCTAATCAAGAGAATGATGCTGATTATTTAAAGATAATCAGCAAAATCAGAAAAATCAGCCCACAGAAAAACCATTTGAGCAAAGGTGACTCATCATTTTTGATGGTTTCTGCTTCGAGTGCGATGCCATGTTTATCGTAGACAAATACAAAATGTGCATTTGCGCTTAGAGCCATTTCTTGAATGGCTTGTAGCTCGAGTGCGCTGACTTCTTCACTTAAGCGTTCTTTTAACTGAATAAAAATAACCGGCTGTCCAAACTCATACCACTTGAAGTGGATCTGTTGTATGAGTTGGTTGAAGCACTGTTCTGCAACATGATAGTTTCGGACAAAACTTCCGCGTTCTATAAACGCCAGAGGGCAGTTTTGTTCAGCTACAATTTGATGATCGCGCGTTAAAATTTGCATTTGATCATAATGGATCTGTACCCAAACAGCGTCAGGAAAAGACGCTAATTTTTCTTTTAACATCACTTTTAGATTTCATTATTTTTTTAATTGCTAGTAGTATGTCATTAAAATTTAGAGAAAAATATAGCTGAGATATAAAAAACACATCGATCTATCGAGTTTTTGTTTAAAACGTCTTTCGCAGTTTTGTCACTTTGAATTTTTACTTCCACGATTGAAATATCTAACGCTTAAGTAGGTTTTTAAAACCATTATCCTTTTTCTAGAAAACTGTTTCTCATATGATTTATGTAATCGATCTTGTAACTGTTTCAGGCTTTTGAAAAAATTCAGACAGAAAACAATAAAGCTGAATGCTATGTCCAAATCATTTTTATTCCCTAGTCAGTGGCTCAAACCATTGCACCCACGTGATCCATATGAGCATCATCGTGTCGCGACCTCTTTAGAATTGCTTTTTGACTTGATCTTTGTCGTTGCGATCGCAACAGCAGGGCAGCAACTGCATCATGCCATTGTTGAAAATCATTTGGCTCAGGGTTTAACGCTGTATGGCATGGTGTTTTTTGCTTTGTGGTGGGCGTGGATGAACTTTAGTTGGTTTGCCTCGGCATATGATAATGATGATGCGCTCTATCGAATCTTAACTTTTGTTCAGATTATTGGCTCTTTGGTCATTGCTGCAGGTATTCCAAGCGCTTTTCAAAAGCAGGATTTTGACGTAATTGTGATTGGTTATGCCATTATGCGTCTGGGCTTAGTTACAGTAGTGGTTTCGCATTGCAAAGCATGATCTGTCCCGTCGGAAAACAGCATTACGCTATGCGTTTGGCATCATACTGGTGCAAGTGGGGTGGCTGTTCTTTCATTTTTCACCGCTGCATTTCACAGTTTATCTTTTCATTTTGCTCGCAATTGCTGAACTGTCTATCCCAGTTTTTGCAGAAGCTGCAAGCCGTACACCTTGGCATGCGCATCATATTGCAGAGCGATATTCACTGCTTACCATTATCGTTTTAGGCGAATCTATTGTCGGATGCTCGATTGCCATAACCGATGCATTAACAAATCAGCGTTTTAGTACTGAACTGATTTTTCTGATGGTGGGCGGCCTGATGATGATGTTCACCATGTGGTGGTCTTATTTTGATACCAGTATTGCAGAGCGTCTAAATAGCCGAAAAATGGCATTTACTTGGGGTTATGGACATTTCTTTGTCTTTATTAGTATCGCGGCGATTGGTGCTAGTTTAGCTGCCGCAGTCGATGTAGTTTCGCATGAGGCGCTGATTAGTTCTGAGTAAGAAAGCTACTTTGTAGCGATCAGCCTTGTGATTTATACGACAAGTTTATATTTACTCCATGAATTGCATCATCAAAGTGGCTTTAGAAAACTTTTATATCCTTTAACCGTGGTGATTGTTTTGTGTATTCCGTTGTTTATTACTCCTGCGGGTTATGCAATATTTGCGATGGCAGTGGTATATGCATTGAGATTGATGTTTACAAAATGCTATTTGGCAAGATAAGTTAATGATATGATATTCATCAATAATTCGTTATATTGCTGATGAAAATAACGTCCAAGAATCATCAAATAAAGATAAAACATAGAGGATTATATGAAAGGGCAAATACTCGATTTTTCTGTTCAAAATAATACAGGCATCATCAGTGGAGATGATCAGAATCGTTATCAATTTTCTGGAAGCGATTGGAAAGGACAAACTGTTCCTGCTCGTGGACAATTTGTTGATTTTGAGACAAGTGGATTGGGTTACGCAACCGATATTTACTTAGTCGCTGTGCCGAATGCTTTAGGCACGCAATACGGTCAAAAGAGTCGTATTGTTGCTGCACTCTTAGCATTCTTCCTTGGTGGATTTGGTATACATAAATTCTATTTGGGTCGTATTGGATGGGGGATTGTGTATCTGCTATTCTGTTGGACCTTTATTCCATCCATTGTTGCTTTTATTGAATTTATTGTTTATCTATGCACTTCAGATGAAGATTTTGCGCGTAAATATGGCTAAAGTTTTTTGTTAAAAGATAAGGCGCATTGTGCGCCTTATTTTATTGTTGCAGATCTCTAGCGGGTTGACCCCATTGGTTGTTCTCGGCTTTGGTGTCTGTAGCCCACCATATAATCAGTGGAATGATTCCGATGATTGTGAGCATTAAAAGTTGCCACCAACCTGAACGTCCCGTGTCATGTAGTCGACGTGCGCCAACAGCTAAGCTAGGAATAAGTAAAACGATATTGGTAATATTTTCTAGCCAAGGTTCACTGCCAATAACGAAATCGCAAATAGAGGCAAGTATAGTGACCAATATACAAAATAGCCAAAAGAACCAGAACTCTTTACGTCGAGCACGTCCTTCAAATTCAGCAAACTTTTTCAGTGGTTTGAATGACCACGCGAAAAAGTCATAGTTTTCCTCTTCTTCACTGTAGTTTGCTCGCGTATTCGTGGAAAAACTTTGTTGGTGTAATGCAATATAGACTTGAATCGCTTGCCCACTTTCATCCAAAGCAAAATCAACCTGTTCTCCACGTGTAGGTGGTCTTTGACCGCGCCATTCATGACCAGCAAATTGATAGTGTTTTCCATCTTCAGCACTAATCACCCCAGTATTAGTTTGAATCGAAAAATCTAGTATTTGTCCTTTCATATTTTTCCTGAGTTAATGTGCTGTAGATAGGGTGGCTACATAAATAGTAGCCACGATTTTTTATTTATTTGGCAGGTTGTCCCCATTGGTTTACTTCAGGTTTGGTTTCTGTTGCAAGCCAAATTAGAACCAGAATTGGTCCAACGAGCGGAATCATTTGTATTAACCAATACCAACCAGATTTATTAATATCATGTAAACGACGTACTGCAACAGAAAGGGACGGAATAACCATTGCTAAGATGAAAATACCTGTGAATATTCCTCTGGTTCTAAGCACTGAATCGACAATCAGAGTAATAATCATTGCGATAAGATAGACCAAAACAAAAAACCAATATTCTTTACGGCGTGCACGTCCAGTAAAGTTGGCATAATTTTTTAGACATTTGACAAACCAATCAATCATGTTGAATTTTGATTCAGCTTGGTCTTGGTTTGAAATTTTATCGAGGTGCTGTGAAATTTGTTGAATAGGATTACTGCTGCCAAGTGCATTGAATACTTGAACCGCTTGACCTTCGGGACTGATATCGAAATCTACATGATCGCCACGTTTAGGTGAGTTTTGGCCACGCCATTCTGCACCTGTAAACTCATAACGGTTTTGATCATCTCCACTGATGATGCCTGAATTGGTTTGTACTGAATAATCTAATATCTGACCTTTCATTCTGTCCTCTTTTATTATGTGATTTTTATTAATTAATGTATTTTTATACCGTTTTATATTAGCAGAATATGAATTAAATTAAATGCATAGATTTGCTTGGGTGAATGAAATTCTTCATAAAAAAAGCGGAACACTTGGTTCCGCTTTTGATATTTCGCTGAAAAATTTATTACCAGCTTAACGCGCCACCAGTTTGGTAATCCGTTACGCGAGTTTCAAAGAAGTTCTTCTCTTTACGTAAGTCCATCATTTCTGACATCCACTGGAATGGGTTATTCACACCAGCAAATTGTTCAGGTAAGCCTAATTGGCTCAAACGACGGTTACAGATGAACTTCAAGTATTCTTCCATCATGCCTGCATTCATACCCAATACACCGCGTGGCATAGTGTCACGTGCATATTCGATTTCAAGCATTGTACCTTCAAGAATCATTTGAATGATTTCTTCTTGGAACTCAGCAGTCCATAGGTGAGGGTTCTCGATCTTGATTTGGTTGATCATGTCGATACCAAAGTTCAAGTGCATAGATTCATCACGTAAGATGTATTGGAATTGCTCAGCAACACCATTCATCTTGTTACGACGACCCATAGACAAGATTTGGCTGAAACCACAGTAGAAGAAGATACCTTCAAGTACGCAGTAGAACGCGATCAAGTTGCGAAGCAAGATTTGGTCGTTTTCAGGTGTACCTGTTTTGAAAGTAGGATCACTTAAAGATTGTGTATATTTTAGGCCCCATGCCGCTTTACGAGCCACTGAAGGAATTTCACGGTACATGTTGAAGACTTCGCCTTCGTCCATGCCTAAAGATTCGATACAGTATTGGTAAGCGTGCGTGTGAATCGCTTCTTCAAATGATTGACGTAAAATGTACTGACGGCATTCAGGGTTGGTAATGTGACGGTAGATTGCAAGAACCAAGTTGTTTGCAACCAAAGAATCCGCAGTCGAGAAGAAACCTAAAGAACGCATAACAATGGTACGCTCATCTTCGGTTAAGCCATTTTCAGACTTCCAAAGTGCGATGTCATGGTTCATGTTCACTTCTTGCGGCATCCAGTGGTTTGCACAACCGTCTAGATATTTTTGCCAAGCCCATTCGTATTTAAACGGTACAAGTTGGTTTAAGTCAGCGCGGCAGTTGATCATCGCTTTATCGTCAACTTGAACACGCTGAGCACCCATTTCTAGCTCTTCTAAGCCAGGTGCAACGTCTAGATTTTCTAGAGCGTTAGATGCTCTTGCCAACGGATCGGTTGGATCTGTTGGTCGATTTGTACTGGTTCGAGCGGGTTGTGCAGCTGCCAAATTCGGCGATGAGTGCTGTGCATTAGATACCACTTGCGAATCAGTCGTTTTTTGCGGTTCGACGGGCGCAGGCTGGTGAGCTTGTGCAGCTTGTTTCGGTTCATCATCTTCGAAATCGTCCCAACTTAGGATAGACATAACAGTTCTCTCTTCGTTGCTTTATATCTTTTATAGACATCCAGCGTCGCTGAGATGTCCTACTATACGCTCAATTTGTGTAAGCAAAATTAAGTTTTGTCGATCACTGCTCTAAAATTGTTCGGTAGAGCAAATATCCCCACTACTTATTTTGATTACGCGATTTATATGCCTTGAACCAGAAATAGGCGATCGGGACATAAAAAGTCAAAATAAAGGAAACCACCAAGGCAATTAACCCTAACTGATAGTTATGCGTCATATGTGGCATGGTGGATTCCTTTATTTATTTTTAATTTTTAAATCTCCCCAAACCCCTCTTTAAAAAAGAGGGGCTTCCTTGAATCCAAAAGGGTTTTAGGAAGTCCCCCTTTACAAAGGGGGATTTAGGGGGATTAAAACCTGTCAGATTATTGACAAGCCTCACAATCAGGGTTGTCAATTGAACATGCCATTGGCACTGGAGCTGCTTGACCAAAACCTTCTTCTTCAGCAGCAACTTCAGCTTTAGGTTCTTCTTTCGCAACAGCAGTTACAGGTGCAGCAACAGTAGCAGGCTTAACCGCGTTCAATGCACCAGTGTTAATGGTTGATTTCTCAGCAGAAGTCGCACCCAATGCACGTAGGTAGTAAGTCGTTTTTAGACCACGTAACCATGCCATTTTGTACGTCATATCAAGTTTCTTACCGTTTGCACCAGAGATGTAAAGGTTAAGAGACTGAGCTTGGTCGATCCATTTTTGACGACGTGATGCAGCATCAACAATCCAACGTGGCTCAACTTCGAACGCAGTCGCGAAGATTGCTTTAAGCTCTTCAGGAATACGTGCAATTTTTTGAACCGAACCTTCGAAGTGTTTCAGGTCGTTCACCATTACAGAATCCCAAAGACCGCGATCTTTTAACGCACGTACTAGGTACGGGTTGATCACTGTGAATTCACCAGAAAGGTTAGATTTCACATACAAGTTTTGGAAAGTTGGTTCGATTGATTGAGACACGCCACAAATGTTCGAAATGGTTGCAGTCGGTGCAATCGCCATCACGTTTGAGTTACGCATACCGTCTTTTTGAACTTTAGTACGTAAAGTATCCCAGTCCAAACGTGTTGTACGGTCAACTTCGAACATACGGTCAGGACGTGCTTTTTGTACGATATCTAAAGAGTCAATTGGCAAGATACCTTGATCCCAAAGTGAACCTTTAAATGTCTCGTAAGTACCACGTTCAAGTGCCAAGTCGCTAGATGTTTGAATCGCGTAGTAAGAAATCACTTCCATAGATTCGTCAGCGAACTCAACCGCAGCATCAGAACCATAAGCCAATTTCATTTCGTATAAAGCATCTTGGAAGCCCATGATACCCATACCCACTGGACGGTGTTTCAAGTTCGAGTTACGCGCTTGAGGAACAGCGTAGTAGTTGATGTCAATCACGTTGTCGAGCATACGAACAGCAGTTTTTACTGTACGAGCAAGCTTTTCACGATCTAAAACACCACCTTGAACGTGTTGTACAAGGTTGATTGAACCTAAGTTACATACTGCGATTTCATCTTCGTTAGTGTTCAGCGTAATTTCTGTACACAAGTTAGAAGAGTGAACTACACCAACGTGTTGTTGTGGTGAACGTAAGTTACATACGTCTTTGAATGTGATCCAAGGGTGACCAGTTTCAAACAACATAGACAGCATTTTGCGCCACAAATCTTTTGCACGAATCACTTTGTGCAGCATGTTGTTTTCTTTAGCAATGCCTTCGTAGTAAGCATAACGCTCAGCGAATTCTGCACCAGTTAAATCATGTAGATCAGGCGTTTCAGAAGGTGTGAACAATGTCCAGTCGCCATCTTCAAATACACGTTGCATGAACAAGTCTGGAACCCAGTTTGCTGTGTTCATGTCATGGGTACGACGACGGTCATCACCTGTGTTCTTACGAAGTTCTAGGAATTCTTCGATGTCCAAGTGCCAAGTTTCAAGGTATGCACATACTGCACCTTTACGTTTACCACCTTGGTTGACTGCAACAGCAGTATCGTTGGCAACTTTAAGGAACGGTACAACACCTTGTGACTTACCATTCGTACCTTTGATGTACGAGTTAAGCGCACGAACAGGCGTCCAGTCATTACCTAAACCACCTGCCCATTTAGACAACATTGCGTTATCACGCATTGCGCCATAAATGTTGTAAAGGTCATCTGAAATCGTTGTTAAGTAACAGCTAGATAACTGTGGACGTAAAGTACCAGAGTTAAATAGAGTAGGCGTAGACGCCATGTAATCGAAGCTAGACAATAAGTTATAGAATTCGATTGCACGTTCTTCACGGTTTTCTTCGTTCAATGAAAGACCCATTGAAACACGCATGAAGAATAATTGTGGTAATTCGAAACGTACGCCATCTGAGTGGATGAAGTAACGGTCAAATAAGGTTTGTAGACCTAAATAAGTAAATTGGTTTGAGCGTTCTGGTTGAATCGCAGCAGCCAATTTTGCAAGGTCAAAGTTAAGTAGTTCTGGAGAAAGAAGATCAAGCTCGATACCTTTCTTCAAGAAAGTTTCTAAAGCGTCGCCTTCATTCGTGTCAGTATCTAAACCTAAGAACTCTAAACCTGTAGCAACAAGGTCATTACGCAATAAACGCGCAGTCACATATGTATAGTTTGGTTCTTGTTCGATACGTGTACGAGTAGCCATCATCATGGTCGTTGAGATGTCTGACTCTTTTACGCCGTTATAAAGGTTTTTTACAGTCTCATCGATAATCGCTCGAACATCGATGCCTTCTAAACCTTCAGCTGCTTTAACAATATTTGCCTCAAGTGCGCCAAGATCAAGCGGTTTAAGCTGACCGTTTGAACCTGTCACTTGTAAAGTAGGGTGGTGGTGAGCACCAGTTTGTTTACGAGCTTCGGCACGTTGTTCGCGGTAAATCACGTAAGAGCGAGCAACTTTTTGCTCACCTGTACGCATAAGCGCAAGTTCAACCTGATCCTGAATTTCTTCAATATGAATGGTACCGCCAGAAGGTAAGCGACGGTTAAAGGTATTCAATACCATCTCAGTTAATTGAGAGATACGGTCATGAATACGGCTGGAGTCAGCGCTTTGCTGGCCTTCAACGGCCAAGAACGCTTTACCAATCGCCACAGAGATTTTTTCTGCATCAAAAGGTGCAACGTCACCGGTGCGTTTAATCACCTGAATTTGACCAGGGGTTGAATTCGTTACGCTCATGCTAGCATAGCTCCATTTGTCATCTATTTTTATGTTAGGACCGTTTGAACTGGGCAATTTTTATGCCACAGTGTTTGAGGTTTAAACACAAGACCTAGTGGTTTAAAAATTTATTGAACACAAGATACGGGAAAATTCAGGGTATATCAATATTGACATTTTACTAAATGCTTTGAACTTTTCTGGCAGAAATCCATCTCAAAAAATCCCTATTTTTTATCTTTGTTATATATGCCTTATCCGACAAGGGCATAGCATAGCAAAGTCGAAAAAGAGTGCTTATAGATAACATTGTGGATAACTTCAGAAAGCCTAAAAAGTTGTGAATTAATCAGTCAGTTTTTATTCGATGAAAATGTATCCAAATTTATAATTGTTGGTATTGTGAGCAATAGGGCATGGAAATGATTGGTAAATACGGCTGCAAAAATGTAGCAGGTTAAAATTTATTACAAAATACGATATTGATGTATCAGTTTCGTGAATGCCATCTTGTTTACAATGTAAACGTGTGTATATTGCAAACTATGTTTAAGCGTATCTATCGGATTTCAAATAGGATACGCCCAATCAAATAAGGGGCAATCAATGAGCCAAGAAGAAAAGTTACCTAAAATTTTAATTGTTGAAGACGATGAGCGTCTTGCTCGTTTAACTCAAGAATACTTAATCCGTAACGGACTTGAAGTTGGGGTAGAACCAGACGGTAATCGTGCGATTCGCCGTATTATCGCTGAACAACCAGATATGGTATTACTCGACGTGATGCTTCCGGGTGCCGATGGTTTAACCATTTGTCGTGAAGTTCGTCCACACTACCATCAACCAATTTTAATGTTGACTGCACGTACCGAAGACATGGACCAAGTGTTGGGTCTAGAAATGGGTGCAGATGATTATGTTGCAAAACCTGTTCAACCTCGCGTTTTACTTGCGCGTATTCGTGCATTATTACGTCGTACAGACAAAGCACCAGAAGATGAGGTTGCACAGCGCATCGAATTTGATGATCTTGTAATTGATAATGGTGGTCGTTCTGTCACACTCAATAATGAGTTGGTTGACTTTACCAGTGCAGAATATGACCTTTTATGGTTGTTGGCATCTAATGCAGGTCGCATTCTTTCTCGTGAAGATATTTTTGAGCGTCTGCGTGGTATTGAATACGATGGTCAAGATCGTTCAATTGACGTGCGTATCTCGCGAATTCGTCCAAAAATTGGCGATGATCCAGAAAACCCGAAACGCATTAAGACCGTACGTAGTAAAGGTTATTTATTCGTAAAAGAAACCAACGGCATTTAATGTAAAATACCGTCCCTTAGTTTGGCAAAGTAGGACACTTTTACGTGTTTAAACACAGTATATTTTTGCGCGTTTATGCGGGGCTACTGATTTTAGTCTTTTTAGTCGCTACATTTGGCTATTTGCTGGTGCAAATCATTAACTACCAGCGCGCGCAAGAATATCGTGAATCGCTTACTGACGGTTTGGCTTTCATTATAAGTGAAGGTATTGCACGTCAGCCAAATGAACAACAAAAGTCAGATTGGGTGTCAGATGCATCTGATCTACTTGAGTTGCCTATTTATTATGTAAAAGCTAATCAGGTTGATTTAACCCGAGCGGAAACAAAACGTATAGAAGAGCGTAAAGCTGTAGTGCGTTGGGACGCACAAACCACAGCAGCTTATATTATTATTGGTTTAAAAGATGATCCTGCACATCTACTGTATATAAAAGCTGATAATATTTCAGAACGCCAAATGAAGGCGTTGCCTGTCTTTATACTGGATTATTTGGTTTATTACCCAGGTCAAGAAAAACAATATCTTGAAAAAATTCAGCATCATTTTTCATATCCAATTTCAATTCAAAATGTTCAGAGTTTGCCTTTAGATTCTGAGCAAATCGGCCGGCTACGTTTAGATCACAGTATTATTTTGTATCGTGACAGTGCGACGGAACGCGGCACGACCATTTCGATCGTATCGCCAATTCCAAGCTCAACTTCAGAAGTCTTGGTTATGGGGCCGGTACCGCTATTCAATTGGATGCCTTTTCAGTTGGCAGCCGGTATTACGCTACTGAGCTTGTTTGTCTTGAGCTTGGGTGTTTATGGTCTATTGGTGCCGATGCAACGTAAGCTGCGTGCTGTAAATTATGCGTTAAATAAAATGAAGGGCGGGGACTTATCTGTACGTCTGCCTGTCGAAAGTACCGATGAATTTGGTACCTTGGCATCGAGCTATAACTCAATGTCAGATCATATTGAACGTTTAATTGAAGCACAGCGTGAGTTGATGCGCGCGGTATCGCATGAACTGCGAACACCTGTGGCGCGGATTCGCTTTGGTGTAGAAATGATGGCGGATGAAGACGACTACGACTACCGTCAGCAGCAAGTTGAACAAATCGACAAAGATATCGAAGCTCTCAATACCTTGATTGATGAGATCATGACTTATGCCAAGCTCGAACAGGGCATGCCATCTTTAGAGTTTGAAGATGTCAGCTTGTTTGAAGTTTTAGATCAGGTCTTGATTGAAACCGAAGCCTTAAAGACAGGGAAAACCTTGGAATTGCAAGCACCACCGATTGGGGTGATTGTGGAAACCGAGCGTCGCTATTTACATCGCGTTGTACAAAACTTGGTGGGTAATGCAGTGCGTTATTGTGATGATAAAGTGCTGATCAGTGGTGGTGTGAATGATGAAGGCATGGCCTATATCTGTGTTGAAGATGATGGCCCCGGCATTCCAGAAGAAGATCGTAAGCGTATTTTTGATGCCTTTGCACGCTTAGATGATAGTCGTACCCGTGCTTCAGGGGGCTATGGTTTAGGTTTATCGATTGTTAGCCGTATTGCTTATTGGTTTGGTGGAACAGTTGGTATTGATGGAAGTCCAACATTGGGTGGGGCGCGTTTTACCATGACATGGCCTGCGACACGTTTTAAGAAGAATAAGCCGAAGCTAGATGGTAAAGAGCTTAGTGCCAATGAAAGCTAAACAGCCTAAGAAATCTAACTCAGCTGTATTTAGCGAGTGGTACATATAAAAAGCCATTCAATTTGAATGGCTTTTTTTATCAGGTTTTTACTTATTCGGTAATCGTTGCATCAGGTTCAATAATGGGTTTGCCATTTTTCAGAGCAGCAAGGGCATCTGCATTGAAATCGATGAGTAAAGAGTTGTTTTTAGCATCGATAGAATAATTGCTAATGAGTTTTTGGTCGCCGTTTAGGGTTTCAAGTTTATATTCATCTACAATATTCATAATCCCGCTAAGGTTGGTGGTTGCAGAAGCTAAATCTTGACGTAATAACTCATAGATATCACGTAAATCAAAAATGGCATTTTGAGCATCAGGATGCTTATCTAAGTAGTTTTTAATATGGTGAATCACCAATTGCGCAGATAGAAAATAATCAGGTTTATGCGTAAATTCTAAAGTCATTATTGTCTCTCCGTTGTGATTGCTTTTTGTGTTTTAACTACAAATATCACACTCTTTATAGGTCGTGTCAAAGAATTGCAAAAAAGCCACAAGAAGCTAAAAAAATGCCTTTTTACATAGAATCAATACAGCTCGGTTTTTATTTTAAGAACAGACCAAAATCAGAGGAGGTGAATAAACAAACAACAAAGTTGAGGTGGGGGAGTATTTATTTAATAAATGACACAGTTGATAAAAATGCGGCAAATTTGCTGTGTATGTTGAGAAATGAGGGGTTTGTTCATAAAACTGAACAGTCATAATTTTCTGATAAAATCACATAAATGTAATAATTAATAAAAAAATACGATCTAATCTAATTAAGCGATTAATCCTAATTTTAAGGGAGTAAACCCAATTTAAATGCTGAAATGATTAAAAAATCATCCTAAAGACGAATACCGATAAGCTAGCAAGAAGCCTCCTCAATCAGGTACAATTGGCGGGATTAATTTTGTGTTTGGTGTATTTGAAGGCCAATACATACATTCTTTGTTAATAAATAGGCCTGCCAGGAGTTATCCCCGCATGAGTGCCATTACTCCATACGATTGGGCAATTATTGCCTTCGTGATCGGCGTTACATTTCTTTGCGTCTTTATGCTGACCGTCCCTTTACTCCTTGGGGGTAAATCATGGGGTCGTGCTAAGCAAGAGCAGTTTGAGTCAGGTGTAGTAGGTGCTGGTGGTGCACGTATTCGCTTGTCTGCGAAATTCTATTTAGTTGCAATTTTCTTCGTCGTGTTTGATATCGAAGCACTTTATCTATATGCATGGTCTACTTCTGTTCGTGAAGCAGGCTGGTTTGGTTTTACTACCGTGGTTATTTTTGTGGTCGATTTATTGATTGCTTTAATTTACGCGGTAAAAGTAGGTGCATTAGATTGGGCGCCTTCTGATAAGCGTAAAGCTGCAGGTAAAGCGTTGAAAATTGGTTCACCAAATATGGACATCGCAGAAATCACACGCTTTAACTCTATTGAAGAGTTGGTTATGGACCCTACAGGTCAAATTCCAGCGCAATCATCTGGTCGTGTGAAATCTAAGTCACCGACTGCATCATCTGACAAGGAGTAAGACGGGATGAAATATACATTAACCCGTGCGAATCCGGATGCTGATCAATATCCACTTCAAGAGCGTCAAATCGTTACCGATCCGCTTGAAGAAGAAGTGAATAAAAATGTGTTCATGACTCGTTTAGAGGATGTTGCACATACAGCAGTAAACTGGGGTCGTAAAAACTCAGTTTGGCCGTTTAACTTTGGTACATCTTGCTGCTACGTAGAGTATGCAACGACTTTAACAGGCGTGCATGACTTGTCACGTTTCGGTGCCGAGGTTATTCGTGCTTCACCACGTCAGGCTGACTTGATGATTGTTGCAGGTACATGCTTCATGAAAATGGCGCCTGTAATTCAACGTTTGTACGAGCAAATGCTTGAGCCTAAATGGGTAATCTCAATGGGCGCATGTGCAAACTCTGGTGGTATGTACGACATTTATTCAGTTGTACAAGGTGTGGATAAAATCATCCCTGTCGATGTGTATATCCCGGGTTGCCCACCACGTCCTGAAGCTTTAATTCAGGCATTGATGTTATTGCAAGACCAGATTCAACTTGAGCGCCGTCCTTTATCGGCCGTGATTGGTGATGATCTTAAGCCAGTGTATAAGCCAAAGATGATGCCAGAACGTGACCGTAAGAACGCACAGCGTATTGCAGTGAAAAACTTACGCTCAATGGATGAAATTAAATAATCACTGCGACGAAATATTGATACACCCGGACTGGGTGTAATTGTCGTTTTGATTGACTGAATTTGTATTAAATAGGAAGCCAAGCCAATGGCTGAAACTGACATTGCTATGCCAGAATCAACTCCAGTTGATTCCCGCCCTGCATTTGCAATTGTAGAAGAGCTCAAAACCAAATTTGGTGAGAACTTCTACGTGCAAACGACTTTTGAAGACTTTCCAACAGTCTGGGTTGAGCGCGCACGTGTACAAGAAGTTTTAATGTTCTTGCGTACGGTGTCACGTCCATACGTGATGCTGTTTGACTTGTCTGCGGTTGATGAGCGTTTACGTACACACCGCGATGGTCTGCCTGCATCTGACTTCACTGTGTTCTATCACTTGTTATCGTTAGAGCGTAACAGTGATATTCGTATCAAGGTTGCATTAGCTGAGAATGATGTAAACATTCCAACGGCAACCAATATTTGGCCGAATGCCAACTGGTACGAGCGTGAAGCTTACGACATGTTTGGTATCAACTTCGAAGGGCATCCAATGCTCCGTCGTATCTTGTTGCCAACATATTGGGAAGGTCACCCGTTACGTAAAGAATATTCTGCACGTGCGACTGAATACACGCCTTATCGCCAAAACCAAGCGAAACAGGATTACGAACAAGAACATCTTCGTTTCGTACCTGAAGATTGGGGTATGAAGCGTGGGAACGATGATGAAGACTTCATGTTCCTAAACTTGGGTCCTAACCATCCATCTGCGCACGGTGCCTTCCGTGTAATCTTGCAGTTGGACGGTGAAGAAGTGAAAGACTGTGTTCCTGACATCGGCTATCACCACCGTGGAGTGGAAAAAATGGCTGAGCGTCAAACATGGCACTCATTCATTCCATATACAGACCGTGTTGACTACTTAGGTGGTTGTGCGCAAAACATGCCTTACGTTCTTGGCGTAGAGCAAATGGCAGGGATTACCGTTCCTGATCGTGCACAATGTATCCGTGTCATGATGTCTGAATTGTTCCGTATCAATAACCACTTATTGTTCATTGGTACTGCGATTCAGGATGCTGGCGGTATGACCCCAGTATTCTATATGTTCGCTGACCGTCAAAAAATCTATGACGCGATCGAAGCGATCACGGGTTACCGTATGCACCCAGCATGGTTCCGTATCGGGGGTACAGCGCACGACTTGCCAAACAACTGGCAGCACCTCATTCGCGAAATCCTAGATTGGATGCCGAAGCGTATGAACGAGTACTACACTGCGGCACTGAAAAACTCAGTGTTTATCGGTCGTACCCGTAATGTTGCTCAGTATGATGCAAAATCAGCATTGGCTTGGGGTGTAACAGGTACAGGCCTACGTGCTACAGGTATCGACTTCGACGTTCGTAAATATCGTCCGTATAGCGGCTACGAAAACTACGACTTCGATGTGCCTTTAGAGTACGAAGGCGATGCTTATGCACGTGTTCTTGTTCACTTCCGTGAAATTGAAGAATCACTGAAAATCATCAAACAATGTTTAGACAACATGCCTTCTGGTGCATACAAAGCAGACCATCCATTGGCTGTTCCACCACCAAAAGATAAAACTTTACAAGACATCGAAACATTGATTACGCACTTCTTGAGCGTGTCATGGGGTCCTGTAATGCCAGCAGGCGAAAGCTCTGTAATGGCGGAAGTGGTAAAAGGTGCGTCGAACTACTACTTGACTTCAGATAAGTCAACGATGAGTTACCGTACACGTATCCGTACACCAACCTTCACGCACTTACAGCAAATGCCTTCTGTGATTAACGGCAGCTTAATGTCTGACTTAATCATTTATTTAGCGACAATTGACGTCGTAATGGCTGACGTGGATCGCTAAGGGGTAATCGCATTATGATGATTTTGACTGACAAAAAACCACGTGTGAACGTTGAAGGGATTTTAACTGCGGAAGAAATCCACGATATCGAACATCACATTGGTCACTATCCGTACCCACGCGCAGCATGTCTTGATGCGTTGAAGTGTGTACAACGCCGTAATGGCTGGGTAGATGATGCACAGATGAATGCTATTGCTCAATTGCTTAGCATGAGCCTTGCAGACCTAGAAGGTGTTGCTACTTTCTATAACCGTATTTACCGTCAACCAGTTGGTCGCCACGTAATTTTATTATGTGACTCGATTGCTTGCTTCTTGATGGGCGCGGAAACACTTGCTGAAGCATTCCAGCGTGAATTAGGCATTTCATTTGGTCAAACGACTGCAGATGGTCGCTTTACTTTATTGCCAATTTGCTGCCTAGGTAACTGTGACAAAGGTCCGACGTTAATGATTGACGAAGACACTCACGGTCTAGTTGAAGTGACTTCAATTAAACAGTTATTGGAGAAGTATGTATGAATACTGAACCAAAACCAATTTATGGCGACGGTAACCCAGAAACTCACCCATTAACTTGGCGTTTGAGCAAACAGGAACACGTACGCAGTGCAGATGATTACGAAGCACTTGAAGGTTATGCTGGCTTTAAGAAAGCTGTTGGCATGCAACCGAAAGAAGTTCTTGAAGTAATCAAAGCTGCGACTGTAAAAGGTCGTGGTGGTGCGGGCTTCCCAGCAGGGATCAAATGGTCGCTTATGGCACCAAATGATAACTCAGGTCCTCGTTACCTCATCTGTAATGCCGATGAAATGGAACCTGGTACCTTCAAAGACCGTCTGTTGATGGAAAAACTTCCTCATCAGTTGATCGAAGGTATGTTGATTGCTGCTTATACATTAGAAGCAACACAGGGTTATATCTTCATCCGTGGTGAATACATCGAAGCGGCTCAATACTTAAATGAAGCATTGGACCAAATTCGTGCCAAAGGTTACTTGGGTGAAAACATCTTAGGTACAGGTTGGAACTTCGAGTTACACGTGCATACCGGTGCGGGTCGTTATATCTGTGGTGAAGAAACTGCATTGATTAACTCGCTTGAAGGTCGCCGTGCGAACCCTCGTACTAAACCGCCATTCCCACAAGTTGCAGGTGCTTGGGGTCGTCCTACGATTGTTAACAACGTAGAGACTTACAACAACTTACCCGCAATTATGCTTCGTGGTCCTGAATGGTATATCGGTTTATCTGAAGGTAAGTCGAAAGATCCAGGTACTAAAATTTATGGCGCTTCAGGCAAAGTAAAATTCCCAGGTCTTTGGGAACTTCCATTTGGTACAACTGCGCGTGAAGTGATTGAAGATCATGCGGGTGGTATGCGTGATGGTTTAAAACTCAAAGCATGGTTACCGGGTGGTGCTTCTACAGACTTCCTTGCTGCTGAACATATTGACCTTCCTATGGATGCTGAAAGCATCATGAAAGCAGGTTCACGTTTAGGTACCTGTCTATTGATGGTGGTTGATGAAACTCAATGTATGGTTTCAGCGACTCGTAACCTCGAAGAATTCTTTGCGCGTGAATCATGTGGCTGGTGTACACCTTGCCGTGATGGCTTACCTTGGGCGGTGAAAGCGCTTAAAGCCTTGGAAGATGGCACAGGTAAGAAAGAAGATATCGATCACTTACAAGAACTTACTCGTAAGCTTTGGATTGGTAAAACTTTCTGTGCGCATGCTCCAGGTGCGATGGAACCGTTAATGGGCGCACTCAAACATTTCCGTGGCGAGTTTGAAGCTAAAGTCGTAAATGCGGCAGCTCAAACTAGCAACGTAGAACAAGCTTAAGGAATTCGACTATGGCTACAATTCATGTCGATGGAAAATCGTATGAAGTCAACGGCTCAGAGAACTTGCTACAAGCATGTCTTAGCCTTGGCATCGACATCCCATACTTTTGTTGGCATCCATCCTTAGGTTCTGTCGGTTCTTGCCGTCAATGTGCTGTGACTCAATACGCGAATCCTGAAGATACTCGCGGTCGTTTAGTTATGTCATGTATGACGCCTGCATCTGACAATACCTACATCTCGATTGAAGATGACGAAGCAAAAAATTTCCGTGCTTCTGTTGTTGAATTCTTGATGACCAACCACCCACACGACTGCCCAGTCTGTGAAGAGGGTGGTCATTGTCATTTACAAGATATGACTGTAATGACTCAGCATGACCGTCGTCGTTACCGCTTCACAAAACGTACGCATTACAACCAAGAGCTAGGCTCTTTCATTTCTCATGAAATGAACCGTTGTATTGCGTGCTACCGTTGTGTGCGTTACTACAAAGATTATGCAGGTGGTACAGACTTTGGTGTGTATGCAAACGCTTCGCGTGTTTACTTTGGTCGTCCAGAATCAGGTACTTTAGAATCTGAATTCTCTGGTAACTTGACTGAAGTGTGCCCAACAGGTGTATTCACAGATAAAACTCACTCTGAACGCTATAACCGTAAATGGGACATGCAGTATGCGCCAAGCGTATGCCAAGGCTGTTCTTCAGGTTGTAACATCTCTCCAGGTGAACGTTATGGCGAACTACGTCGTGTAGAAAACCGCTTTAACGGTGACGTGAACCAATACTTCCTTTGCGATAAAGGTCGTTTCGGTACAGGTTATGTGAACCGTGAAGATCGTCCACGTCAACCACAATTCCGTTCTGGTGCAAATGTAACTACAGTTTCTGTAGACCAAGCATTGGATACCGTAATTGAAAATATCCAAGGCAAAAAAGTATTGGGTATCGGTTCACCACGTGCATCACTTGAATCAAACTTCGCGCTTCGCGAACTTGTAGGTCAAGACAACTTCTCAACGGGTATGTCTCAAAAAGAGCAAAAACTTGTTGAACTTGCAGCTTCTATTATGCAAACCGAAGGTGTTTATAACCCTGGTATGCGTGAAATCGAAAGCTACGATGCTGTGTTGATTTTGGGTGAAGATCTGACTCAAACTGCGCCTCGTATGGCTCTATCTGTTCGCCAAGCTGCGAAAAATAAAGCTAAAGAAATGGCTGCAGAGCGCCGTACGCAAGAGTGGTTGGCTGAACCTGTACAACGTATTGCTCAAGATGCCAAATCTCCGATTTACATCCTTGCTGCAACTCAAACACGTTTAGCTGATGTTGCAACAGGTGAAGTTGTTGCATCACCTAACGACATTGCACGTTTAGGTTTTGCGGTCGCTGCTGCTGTGAAAGGTGAAGTGATCTTAGGTTTAGATGACGATGCAAAAGCATTTGCACAAACTATTGCGGACACTTTAAAAGCTGCGAAAAAACCATTAATCATCTCGGGTACAAGCTTACAAGACGCATCAATCATGGAAGCTGCTGCACAAGTTGCACAGAACCTTGGTAATGCGGGCTTAACACTGACTGTTCCTGAAGTGAACTCAATGGGCTTAGCGATCTTTGGTGGTCAAAGCTTAGAACAAGCATTCGCACAAGATTACGATACCGTGATCGTGGTGGAAAATGACCTATATCGTCGTTTACCAGCCGCTCAGGTGAATGCTGCACTTTCTGGTAAAGAAGTGATTGTACTTGATCATTCTGAAACTGAAACTGTGAAGAAAGCCAACATCGTACTTTCTGCTGCTTCATTTGCTGAAGGTGACGGTACTGTTGTCTCTCAAGAAGGCCGTGCACAACGTTTCTACCAAGTGTATGACCCAAGCTACTATAAACCTGAACTTGCGATCAAAGAATCTTGGCGCTGGTTACATGCCATTGAAACTGGCGTGAAAGGCAAAGCCATTTCTTGGACACTTCTTGATGACGTGATCGAGTCAGTGGCGAAAAACGTTCCTGCACTTGAAGCGATTCAAGATGTCGCACCAGATGCTGGCTTCCGTGTACATGGTCTGAAAGTGGCACGTGAACCACGTCGTTACTCAGGTCGTACGGCAATGCGCGCACCACTTTCTATTCATGAACCAAAACAACCAGTCGATAAAGACTCTGCGTTGACGTTCTCTATGGAAGGTTATGTAGGTAACCAAACTCCAGCTTCACTTGTACCATTTGCTTGGTCTGCAGGTTGGAACTCTCCACAAGCTTGGAACAAATTCCAAGACAACGTGGGTGGTCACTTAAAAGGTGGTGATGCAGGCGTTCGTTTATTCGATCGTTTAGCGAAACGTCCAGCACGTACTTTCGTTGCACCTGCACCTGTTGCGGTTAATGGTGAAAGCTTCCGTCTTGTACCGATGCATCACATCTTCGCTTCTGGTGAATTTACAGTGAAAACACCTGCGATGGAATCACGTATTCCTGAAGCAATGTTTGCTGTGGGTGAACAAGATGCAGCACGCTTAAATGTTCAAGATGGTCAACGTATCGCTGTGAAAGCAGGGGATGCTGAAATCGTCCTTCCAGTTCAAGTGATTGAATACTTACCTACAGGTTATATCGGTTACCCAGTGGGTCTAGCACCTACAGTATCGCTTGCAGAACCTGTTTCAGTCGCGGTAGGAGTGTAATTCATGGAACAAGAATTAATCCGTCAAACGCCGCTGTGGGCTGAAAACTGGCCAATCGCCTATTCAGTTCTTCAAGCAATTGTGATCTTACTGGTTGTGGTATTGATCGCTGCGTTGATGTCTTTTATTGAACGTCGTTTACTCGGCTTGTGGCAAGACCGTTACGGTCCGAACCGTGTAGGTCCGGGCGGTATGTTCCAGATTGTTGCCGACATGCTGAAAATCATGTTCAAAGAAGACTGGACACCAAAATTTGCTGACAAATTGACTTTCCGTATGGCTCCAGCAGTTGCGATGGCAACTGCAGTGCTATCGTTCATGGTTATTCCTGTTTCACCTTATCTAGGTGTTTCAGACATGAGTATCGGTCTATTGTTCTTTATGGCAATGGCTGGTATTGCGGTATACGCAGTATTGTTCGGTGGTTGGTCATCAAATAACAAATACGCATTACTTGGTGGTTTACGTTCTGCTGCTCAAACCATTTCTTATGAAGTGTTCTTGGGTATTTCATTGATGGGTGTGGTTGCGATTGCAGGCTCATTCAACATGCGTGAAATTGTTGAAGCTCAACGTGATGTTTGGTTTGTTATTCCTCAGTTCTTAGGTTTCTTGATCTTCGTGGTTGCGGGTGTTGCGGTAACTCACCGTCATCCATTTGACCAACCAGAAGCAGAACAAGAATTGGCGGAAGGTTACCATGTCGAATACGGCGGTATGAAATGGGGTATGTTCTTCGTTGCGGAATACGTCAACGTCGTACTGATCTCTGCATTAATCGTGACTTTATTCTTCGGTGGTTGGTTAGCGCCTTTCAACCTAGATATTCCATTCATTCCAGCTGCGTTCTGGTTCATTATTAAAACAGCATTCTTTGTAATGATGTTTGTCTTGGCTCGTGGTTCTTTAATGCGTCCACGTTATGACCAAGTCATGAACTTTGGTTGGAAAATTTGCTTGCCATTGGCGTTGGTTAACCTTCTGGTAACTGGTGCTGTGATTCTGATGAATCAGGCCTAAGACAGCAGGGAGAATAAAATGTTTAAATTTCTAGCTGGATTTGGGTCAATTGTACGTTCGTTGTGGATGGTATTCTCACACGCGACACGTAAACGTGACACCATTTTATATCCAGAGGTTAAAGCGGAAGACATCGTACCACCACGTTTCCGTGGTCGTATCGTGTTAACGCGTGACCCTGATGGCGAAGAGCGCTGTGTAGCATGTAACCTTTGTGCGGTTGCATGTCCAGTCGGCTGTATTTCACTACAAAAAGCTGAAAAAGAAGATGGTCGTTGGTATCCGGAATTTTTCCGTATCAACTTCTCACGTTGTATTTTCTGCGGTATGTGTGAAGAAGCATGTCCTACGACTGCGATTCAAATGACACCTGACTTTGAGTTAGGTGAGTATGTTCGTCAGGACTTAGTATATGAGAAAGAAAACCTTCTTATCTCAGGTCCTGGTAAATACCCAGACTATAACTTCTACCGCGTAACAGGTATGGCTGTTGCTGGTAAAGATAAAGGTCAGGCTCAACGCGAAAGCACACCAGTTGATGTACGGAGTCTATTACCATGATGTGGCCATTTTATTTGATGGCGCTTGTGGCCATCGTCTCTACCGTTCGTGTTGTAACTAACACGAACCCAGTACATGCTTTATTAAGCTTGATTATCTCTTTACTTGCAGTTGCAGGTATCTTCATGATCGTGGGTGCGCCGTTTGCCGGTGCCCTCGAAATTATCGTTTACGCTGGCGCAATTATGGTGCTATTCGTATTCGTCGTGATGATGCTGAATCTTGGTCAAAATACTGTTGAACAAGAAAGCAAATGGCTGACTTCTTCAGCGTGGGCATATCCTGCGTTGATGAGCTTTCTAATGGGTCTAATCCTTGTTTGGATGTTGAAGTCAGACTACACAACTGCTGGCACTGTCATGGGTGCTCAAGTTGTCGGTCCGAAAGAAGTGGGTACTTCACTCTTTACTCAGTACTTATTGCTGGTTGAAGTTGCTGCGATGTTATTGCTTGGCGCACTTGTCGCTGCATTCCATCTTGGCAAACGTGAGCCAGGTGCAGAAGAGGACAAAGAATAATGGGCAACATCCCTTTAGAACATGGTTTGATCGTTGCAACCATTCTTTTTGCACTGGGTTTTTACGGTGTGATGGTTCGACGCAACCTACTATTTATTTTAATGAGCCTTGAAATCATGATGAACGCTGCTGCTTTAGCGTTCGTTTTGGCAGGAAGCGCATGGGCACAGCCAGATGGTCAAGTGATGTTTATCTTGATCTTAACGCTTGCTGCAGCAGAGGCGTGTATCGGTCTTGCGATCGTCCTTCAGTTCTATCATCGCTTCCATCATCTGGATGTGGATGCTGCTAGTGAGATGCGCGGATGAGTTATTTATATTTAACAGTACTTTTCCCGCTAATTGGTTTTATCCTGTTGGCGGCAGGTCGTAAAAACCTTCCTGAATCAGTTGCTGCAATTATTGGTGCAGGTTCAGTTGGTCTTTCAGCTTTATTTGCATTAATTGCCGGTATCGACTTTGTTAATAATGGTTCAGTTGCAACAACTCAGCATCTTTGGACTTGGTTCAGTGCAGGTAACTTAGCACCGGGCTTCACGCTTCATTTAGATGGCTTATCATTATTGATGATGGGCATGATTACAGGTGTGGGTTTCTTAATTCACATCTTTGCAACATGGTACATGCGTGGCGAAGAAGACTTTGCACGTTTCTTCTCATACTTCAACCTATTCGTAGCAAGCATGCTGCTTTTAGTGTTGGGTGACAACTTAGCATTGTTATTCTTGGGTTGGGAAGGTGTAGGTCTATGTTCATACCTATTGATTGGTTACTACTACCAAACACCTGCAAACGGTTTTGCTGCTATTAAAGCATTCACTGTGACACGTGTGGGTGACGTATTCCTACTGATCGCATTGTTCTTGATCTACCAACAATTCGGCACTTTAAACATTGCAGAAGTTGTAGCTGCTGCGCCAACAGTTTTGGCTCAGAGTTCTTCGATTGCGATTTGGACTGCATTGATGTTGTTCTTGGGTGCTGCAGGTAAATCTGCTCAGATCCCATTACAAACATGGTTGGCAGATGCGATGGCTGGTCCTACACCAGTATCTGCATTGATTCACGCAGCAACAATGGTAACGGCGGGTGTTTACCTATGTAGCCGTATGTTCAGCGTGTTTGAACAAGCGCCAGAAGTGATGATGTTCATCTCAATCACGGGTGCAGTGACATTGTTAGTAGCAGGCTTTGCTGCATTGGTACAAACAGACATCAAACGTATTTTGGCTTACTCTACTATGAGTCAGTTGGGTTATATGTTTATGGCTGTAGGTGCTGAAGCTTACCAAGCTGGTCTATTCCACATGCTGACTCACGCATTCTTCAAGGCATTATTATTCTTGTCTTCTGGTGCAGTGATTTTGGCTTACCATCACGAACAAAACATCTTCAAGATGGGTGGTCTATTCCACAAAAACAAATTCTTGTTTGCTTGTTTCGCGATTGGTGGTGGTGCATTGGCAGCGATTCCATTCATCACGATCGGCTTCTTCTCGAAAGATGCGATTCTTGGTGCGGTATGGGTGAAAGGTCAAGCGATTGCAGTTTATGACTGCTTGTACTGGACTGGCGTAGCAGGTGCGTTCTTAACTTCAATTTATACATTCCGTCTTATTTGGGTTGTATTCTTTGGTAAAGAAAACACGCCTTACCATGAAATCAAAGGTGTAACTTACTGGGGTCCATTGGCGATTCTTGCAGTGCTTTCAACTGGTTTAGCTTATGTCTTAAAAGCACCAGTAACGAATATTTTAAATGCTGCACAAATCCCAGCATTTAATATTCCAGAAGCACTAGAACACGGTATGCATAGCGCTGAATACACAGCTGTTGGTATTGCACTTGCGGGTCTTGCAGTAGGTGTGGTGTTATTTGCCTTTGCTTATGGTGCAGTGAAATCGTTCGCGAAAACTTCACTGGGCGCGGGTCTTGCAAATATCTGTCGTAATGCACTTGGTTTCGATGCTTTGTACAACATTGTTTTCGTTAAGCCTTATTTACTACTGGCTAAAATCTTTGGTCGTGATCCAATTGACGGCTTATGGCTTGTATTGCCTGCACTTGTTAAAGGCGGTAATAGCTTTACAAGTTCACGTCAAACAGGTTCATTGCGTGAATACGCATCTAGTATGGCATTCGGTACGTTTGCATTACTATTGATCCTGGTCGTGATTCAGGTCGTGGGGAAATAAAATGGAAACTCCAAACAATTTAATTCTACCCGCTCTGATCCTTATTCCGTTCATTGCAGGTTTTGTATGCTGGCTTGTCGATAAACTCGACAAGCACTTACCACGCTATATTGCCTTAATTGGTATGCTATTAACGTTGGTGTTAACCGTCGTTTTATGGCAAAGCGGTACTTATAACTACGAGTTGGGTACGCAAGCTCCACAGTGGGCTGCTCAATTTAACCTACCGTGGATTACCACTTTAGGGATTAACATTCACCTTGCGGTGGATGGTCTTTCACTGCTTATGGTGGGTTTAACTGCATTACTGGGTGTACTTGCAGTTGGCTGTTCATGGGGTGAGATTCAAAAGAACGTTGGTTTCTTCCACTTAAACCTACTGTGGTCTTTAGGTGGTGTGATCGGTGTATTCTTAGCAATTGACATGTTCCTATTCTTCTTCTTCTGGGAGATGATGCTGGTACCAATCTACTTCTTGATCGCACTTTGGGGTCATAAAGGGGCAGAAGGTAAGTCACGCGTTTACGCTGCAACTAAATTCTTTATCTATACTCAGGTTGCGGGTCTGATCATGTTGATCGGTATCTTGGGTCTAGTGGTTGTTGGCTTCCAACTTCACGGTCAAATCAGCTTTAACTATGACTTCTTGATGAGTGTTGCACACACTGTTGAGGCGAAAGCTCCAGCACTTGCGTATGCATTCATGATCTGTATGTTCATTGGTTTTGCGGTAAAACTTCCAGTTTTCCCTTTACACGGCTGGTTACCAGATGCACATGCGCAAGCACCTACAGCGGGTTCTGTCGACCTTGCAGGTATCTTGATTAAAACTGCGGCTTATGGTCTTTTACGTTTCGTTATTCCATTCTTCCCAGTAGCATCTGCTCAGTTTGCTGACATCGCGATCATTCTTGGTCTAATCGGTATTTTCTACGGTGCATGGTGTGCATTCCAACAAACAGACATGAAACGTCTGCTTGCGTACACATCTATTTCGCACATGGGCTTCGTACTTCTTGCTTTGTATGCAGGTAACATCCTGACATTCCAAGGCTTAATGATTATGATGCTGGCTCACGGTCTATCTTCTGCCGCATTGTTCATTATGTGTGGTCAGGTTTACGAACGTCTGCATACACGTGACATGCGTTTGATGGGCGGTATTCGTGGTCAGTTCCAATACCTTTCATTCTTCTTAATGTTCTTTGTTGCGGCACTTGTAGGTATTCCGGGTCTAGGTAACTTCATCGGTGAATTCCTGATCTTGATGGGTTCTTATGACAAGTTCCCTGTGTACACAATCCTTGCTGCAGTAAGCTTAGTATTTGCCGGCCTTTACGGTTTAATCCTGATCCACAAAGCGTTGTTTGGTACACCAAACGAAGAACAAAAACAGCATTACGCAAATCCGTTGAAAGACTTAAATGCGCGTGAAGTTGTGATTCTTTTAATCTGTGCTCTTGGTCTAGTATGGCTTGGTCTATTCCCACAAACCTTCCTTGATATTTCAAATTCAAGCATGGCGTGGATTGCAAATAGCTATATTCCAGTTCAAGAAGTCGTTGATGTTGTGCAGCAGATTGCTGTACAACCTGAAAATGTGGAGATGCAATAAGCCATGGACTTCACAATGTCATTTTCTGAGCTTATGCCATTAGCTCCTGTGATGATCGTGGCTTTAACTGCGATCGTCGTGATGTTGCTAATTGCAATCAAGCGTAACCACAATTTAGTTGCAACGACTTCCGTTATCGGTCTGAACCTTGCAGCCTTTTATATTATTTTTGTTTTCGTTGCAGGGCAGTATGCACCTGCAAACGTAATGAATTTGTTCATCGTAGATCCATTTACGATGTTGTACCAATTCGTGATTTTGATTGCAGCACTTGCTTGCTGCACATTGTCACATGCGTATATCGAAACCTATAAAGATAACCGTGAAGAACTTTATATCTTGATGCTGTGCTCTGTAACAGGTGCATTGTTAATGGTTGCAAGTTCGCACTATGCGTCTTTCTTTATCAGTCTTGAGTTAATGTCGATTCCTGTATACGGCCTATTGGCTTATACACACCAACGTTCACAGTCGCTTGAAGCGGGTGTGAAATACTTGGTGCTTTCAGCAACTGCTTCTGCGATGTTGTTGATGGGTATGGCTTATGTATATGCGTACACAGGTACAATGGCATTCGTTGCTGAACCAGGCAAAATGTTCACAACATTCAGCCAACCGGGTGTAGTCCTTGGTCTTGCACTGATTGTTTTTGCTGTTGCATTTAAATTGTCTCTTGCGCCATTCCACAAATGGACACCAGACGTGTATGCAGGTGCGCCAGCGCCAATCGCGACATTCTTAGCGACTGTGGCTAAAGTGGCAATGATCGGTCTATTCGTTCGTTACTTCTTGGCTTCTGGCTTAATCCTTTCTGACAGCTTCATCACGATCGTGACCATCATTGCAGTATTGTCTATCCTTGCGGGTAACTTACTAGCAGTACGTCAAGTGAACTTGAAACGTATCCTTGCATACTCTTCAATCGCTCACTTTGGTTACTTACTTGTTGCGATTGTCAGTGCACGTAATACTGACTTTGTTCAAGTACAAGGCTTTGCAACATTCAGCAGCGTCAACGTCTATGTGATTACTTATGTATTAACAACGATTGGTGCGTTCGGTGTTGTGACACTGATGTCTAGCCCTTACAACAACAAAGACGAAGCAGGTAGCCTTGCGGAGTACCGTGGTTTGTTCTGGCGTCGTCCAGTGTTGACTGCAACACTGACTGTCATGATGTTATCTCTTGCAGGTATCCCATTAACAGCTGGCTTTATTGGTAAGTTCCTTGTGATCAAAACAGCGGTTGCTGGTGGTTCATGGTTCTTAGCTGCGATGGTGATCCTTGGTTCAGGTATCGGTTTGTACTACTACCTACGTGTGATGATTGTGATGTACATGACTCCACCGGAAAACCCACGTATCGATGCTGTCGATCATTGGGGTCAAAAAGTGGGTGGTATTATGGTGCTTGGCGCAGCTGCACTTGTGTTGTTGATCGGTGTATATCCAGATCCAATCATTGCAGTATCTCAAGTGGCATACTTTGCGATTTCACCTGAATTACAACAGTTCATTTTTAGCTTAATTCAGAGTGGTTTTAACTAATGAATTAAGCAATTAATTTGCTTATTACAAAAAAGCCTCCTGTAAAGGGGGCTTTTTTATTTTTATCATTTGTTAAATAGCTTTATAATGGTTGAAATTTTATCTTAACCTTTTAGGTGTTCTCCCGTGGCTATCCATGAAATCCGTCATCCGCTTATTCGACATAAACTCGGCTTACTTCGTCGTGCAGATATTAGTACTAAAAACTTCCGTGAGCTTGCTCAAGAAGTGACTATGCTTCTGACTTATGAAGCAACGAAAGATTTACCAATGGTCGATCATGAAATTGATGGTTGGAATGGTAAAGTAACTGTAGATCGTATTGCCGGTAAAAAAATAACAGTCGTACCGATTTTACGTGCAGGTATTGGTATGTTGGATGGTTTCTTAAACCTGATTCCAAGTGCAAAAGTATCTGTATTGGGTTTAGAGCGTGACGAAGAAACTTTAGAAGCGCGTACTTACTACAAAAAATTAGTACCAGACGTACAAAACCGTTTAGCCATGATTATTGACCCAATGCTTGCAACAGGTTCATCGCTCGTCGCTGCTATTGACGTTCTAAAAGCCAGTGGTTGTAAAGATATTCGTGTCATGGTGCTTGTAGCAGCTCCAGAAGGCATTAAACGTGTGAATGAAGCTCACCCAGATGTGACCATTTATACAGCATCTGTAGACCAAGGTTTAAATGAAAACGGTTATATCGTTCCTGGTCTTGGCGATGCAGGCGATAAAATTTTCGGTTCAGTTCAAAAAGAATAATTTTTGCATCATGAACAGAAAAGGGGCTTTTATAGCCTCTTTTTTATATACTAAAGACATTGGCATAAATGGAATAGGGTACTTTATGAAGTCCGAACAATATAAAGGTAAAGTTAAACAGTACAATCCTGAAAAGGGCTTTGGCTTTCTTTCATGCGAAGAAGGTGATGTATTTTTCCATATCTCTGACTTTCCCGCAGATGGTGTCGAACCAAAACGTAATGATCGTGTGAAATTTAATGTGGTGAAAAATGGTGATCGTTATAAAGCCATAAACATTGAGCGTGAAGAAGACAAATCTGCAAAAGCTAAAAAATCTAAAGTAGTGGCAAATAACCAGTCAATTACTTCAGCTTTGCTTTCGAATTTGCGTAAATAATGTGATTGTAAGATTTCATGGAAATCTTTGAAATTGAAAAAGAGGTCTATAGGGTCTCTTTTTTTATTATCATAAGAGTATTAAAAGAAAAGATGAGAGACAATTTTTATGTTTAAAGAGGGGAAAATCAAAAGCTATAACGTTGAGCGCGGCTTTGGATTTATACAACAAGATCAAGCAAAGGATTTATTTTTTCATATTCGTGATTTTCCTAGCCGATACATCGAACCACGTGTTGGAGAAAATCTCAAATATAGGATTGAAGCAGATCAAGGTAAATTTAAAGCGGTAAATATCATCCGTTTAGATTTGAAAAAAGAGCAGTCCACTCATGAACAGATAAATCCGTCATTTGAATCAAGGTCGGATCGAGTGAATGACCAAGCTACTCCTCACGATACAGCCAAAGGCACAGTCTGGGGCAGTAAAATCTTCAGCATGATTGGACTCATTGTAATTGTAGTATTAGCTGTGGCTGTATATGGGAAATATCAGCAGTACCAAGAACAGAAGCAGCTACATTTACAACAGCTCATGCAAGAAAATGAAAACATCGTAAAAGAACAACGTAAAGCACAGGGGGATTTGCCCGATCGGGTGCTGTCTGAGCAAGGTGAAAAAAATCTATATGGCACAGGTTCTAGTGAATTACGTAAAGACCCAATTGTGATTCAGGCAGATGAACAACCTACTGTTGTAGCGCCCACAAAAACAGAGCAGGCTAAATATAAATGTGATGGGCGTACACATTGTAGTCAGATGCGTTCTTATGATGAAGCTGTGTTTTTCATTCGTAATTGTCCAGGTACAAAAATGGACGGAAACAACGACGGAATACCTTGCGAACGACAATTTAATAAATAAGAAAAAGCGCCATTAGGCGCTTTTTTATTTAGACAGATTTTTCACAAAATTGCATAAAGGCTTTGAGACCCGGTCCTTGGTATTTCTGACGATGTACCAACATGAATAATGGACGGGCAAGTTGCCAAAACGGCGTATCTAAAACCACCAATTGACCTTTTTCACGTAAAGGCTCAATTGCCAGTTTAGAAATACATGACATACCAAGACCACCTGCCACGATTTTTAGAATGGCTTCGTTATGACCCAAGGTTAAACGAATATTGGCATCTGGCAGGTCTTTTAAAATTGCGTTATCAAATACTTCACGTGTGCCTGAACCTTCTTCACGTAAGATCCATTCTACGTTATCAAAGTCAGCTGCAGTGAGTGCACGATCCAACTTCGCTAAGGGGTGCTCTGGTGAACAGCATACTGCAAGTTCATCGTCACGCCAGTGAATACATTGTAGCTGTGGCAGATGACATGAACCTTCAATTAAGGCCAAATCCAACTGAAATTGGTTTACCGCTTCAATCATTTGGCGGGTATTGCCGACTTGAAGTTGTAAATGTGCTTGAGGCTGAATTTGTAAGAAATCTGCCATGAGGTCTGGCATCAAGTAGTCACTGATGGTTAGGGTCGCACCCAAACGCAGATCAATACTTTGTAGTTCGCCTTTTGCTGCTTGTTCAAAAGCTTCACAGCGCCCTAAAATTTCCAAAGCTTGTGGCAATAAAAAACGACCCAAGTCATTCAATTGCAAGCGTTTACCAAGTCGGTCAAACAGTGGAGCACCGAGACCATCTTCGAGGTCTGCCAATGCCATACTTGCTGCACTTTGAGTAAGTTTGACAGCATCACTGGCTTTGGTAACGGTACCTTCTTGAGCGACTGCTACAAAAACAGCCAACTGGCGTAAAGTCATGCGCATGAATCAGGCCTTAACATTTAAAAAATATTAATAAATTATGCTGTCATGCTAACATGAGCACAGTCTGTCACGCCACGTTCAAATCATGTCAATTGAAAAATTTAGCTTAGAAAAGGTTTTATCTGTACACCGTTGGACCAATACTTTGTTCAGTTTTACCATGACACGCCCTGCACATTTTAAATTTACCGCTGGTCAGTTCGCACGAATTGGTTTGAAAGTGGGCGATGAATTGGTGGTTCGTGCCTATTCTGTGGTGTCGTCCCCCTTTGATGAAACTTTAGAGTTTTTCTCTATCGTCGTTCCTGATGGTGCGTTTACTTCAAATTTGCAGCATCTACAAGTGGGCGATGAGCTGTATTTAGAAAAAGTTCCATATGGTTTCCTTACCTTGGCGCGTTATCAGTTGCCATTGCCAAAGGACTTATGGCTGTTGGGAACAGGAACGGGTCTAGCACCATTTTTATCAATGCTACAAGACTTTGAAACGTGGTCTAAATACGAAAAAATTAATTTAGTCTACAGTGTGCGCACCGTATCAGAACTAGCTTATGTAGAGCGGATTCAAGAAATCGCTGAGACCTTTGGTGAAGGGCATACGGGCTTCAAATTTATACCTATTGTGACACGTGATCCAAATGCACCGCTGCATGACCGTTTACCAGTTTTAATTGAAAATGGCGAGTTAGAACAGGCGGCAGGCTTAGCGTTTAATGTGGAAACGACGCATGTCATGTTGTGTGGTAATCCACAAATGGTTGATGACACCAAGGCGGCATTAAAGGCGCGTGGTTTGACTATGAACCGTCGTGGTGAAGGCAATATTGCTGTAGAAAATTATTGGTAATCTGCCATGAAAAAAAGCTCATCGATGGATGAGCTTTTTATTTTCGGAAATTAAATAACTGATGTTACGCATGCAAAAGTAATTTTGCATTTTTAAAATGATTTTTAAGCCAATTCGACGGAGTCTTACATCAAGGGAATGAATAAAGTGATTAGCCTTCGGCTGGAGGTACTCTTACGAAGCACGCTTCTCATTAGGCAAAATGAGAAGCGTGCTTCGCAAAGAAACCATCTTGCGGTGCAATCACCTCACCGACAAAACTCGTTCACAAGCGTCTAATTATCTAAAGTATCGCAAAAACATTTTTGATTAGAAGAAGTTCTATCTCAAACACTTGCGGATGACGTTACCGCGTATCGTACTTTTATTTGAATCAAATTACGCTTCTGATGTTACTTCGTAACATCAGTTAAATAAACGTTTTGATGTTAATGCAGAATTTTATTTAAGAACTGCTGCGCTCGTTCACCACGAGGAGCATTAAAGAAATCATCTTTGCTGCAGTCTTCTACAATTTTTCCTTGATCCATAAAGATCACTCGGTCTGCAACCTGACGAGCAAAGCCCATCTCATGGGTTACACACATCATGGTCATACCTTCTTTGGCAAGACCCACCATTACATCAAGCACTTCGTTAATCATCTCTGGATCAAGTGCCGAAGTTGGTTCATCAAACAGCATGGCAATCGGGTCCATACTGAGCGCACGTGCAATGGCAACACGTTGTTGCTGTCCACCTGATAACTGTGCAGGAAATTTAGCGGCATGCGCACTCAAACCCACACGATCTAAATAAGCCAAACCTTTATTCTTGGCTTCGGCTTCTGATCGACCCAAGACTTTAACCTGCGCAATGGTCAGGTTTTCGGTAATGGATAAATGTGGAAACAGTTCAAAGTGCTGGAACACCATACCGACACGACTACGCAATTTATTTAAATCGGTTTTTGGGTCATTAATGGAAATACCGTCGACTAAAATCGTACCGGCTTGAAAAGGCTCAAGTCCATTGACGGTTTTAATGAGCGTTGATTTGCCTGAACCTGAAGGTCCACACACCACAACCACTTCACCTTGTTTAATTTGAGTCGTGCAATCGGTAAGCACTTGAAAATCTTTATACCATTTACTGACATTTTGGAGGTCAATCATCGTTTTTTGATCGGTCATACACTTAACCTCCGTTGTAATTTTTTAACTGCATAGGTGGCGATCATACTAATAGTGAAATACACCAAACCAGCAAACAGAATGTATTGAGTTAACAATGACATGAGATCGCCTCGAACATAGTTGGTGCGGAAAAAGTCTAAGAGCCCGATGGCATAAACCATGGTTGAATCTTGGAACAGAATGATGGTTTGCTGTAAAAGCAGTGGCGTCATTTTGCGAAAGGACTGCGGCAAAATAATTAAGCGCATCGCTTGGCTATAGCTCATACCGAGGGCATAAGCTGCAGAAGTTTGACCTTTAGGAATCGATTGAATCCCGGCACGGACAATCTCTGAAAAGTAAGCGGCTTCAAATAGCATGAAGGCCACAATACTCGACACGAGGGCAGTATCAATCGTCAGATAGTTACCTGTAATCCCTGTGTAGATAAAGGGTACGGCAAAGTAGAACCACATCAGCACCAAGAGCAAAGGAATAGAACGAAAAAGGTTCACATAGCCTTTAGCAAAAATATTAAATACTTTAATCGAGGACAGGCGCATCAGCGCCAGTAAAGTCCCAATAAAGACACCACCAATGGTTGCCGTGATCACCACTTTGAGTGTGATGCTGAAACCATGCCATAGCGCAGGGCCAGACGCTTGAAGGTCTTGAATAAAAGAACTGAGCCATTCCATTATTTATCTCCTGCAATTAAGCCAGGAACGCGTAGGCGTTTTTCCAGAAAATTCATGAAACCAATTAAACAGATATTGATCACGATGAAAATAATGGTGACGTAGGTATAAATTTCGATGGTGTTTTGCGTGTATTCACTGATGGTTTTCATCTGTGAAATGATTTCTGCAACACCGACCAAAGACGCAACTGAGGTGTTTTTGACACAGTTGGTCAACTCAGAGCTGAGAGGTGGCAAAATCGTGCGGAATGACTGCGGTAAGATCACATAGCGGTATAGTTGAGCCGTGCTAAATCCCATGGCATAACCTGCATTGGTTTGCCCCAAAGGAAGCGCTTCAATACCAGTCCTGACTTGCTCACAGACCCGTGCAGCTGTAAAAAGACCCAAGCCGACACTTGCGGAAATTAAGGCGGTCGTATTTGCCCCAAGGTCATTCATCCACCAGCTTTTAATCGCAGCAGGGAGGAAGTTAGGTACAACATAGAACCAAATAAACAGTTGAATCAATAAGGGTACATTTCGGAAAATAGTCACGTAGGCCGTACCAATACCTCGTGCTACAGGACTCGGTAGGGTACGCATAATACCCAAGATGCTGCCAAGCACCATCGCAATGCTCCATGCCACCAAAGCGATGACAAACAGCCAGCCGATCCCAATTAAAATCCAATTCAGGTAGGTCGAATCACCTACACCTGTAGATTGGAACAGCACACCCCAATTCCAGCTATAATTCATAGGAACTCCCTATAATGAGCTTAAGCCAAAATCTGTTTGGCTTAAGCATCTTTAGAATGTTTAGGGAAAGTTATTCGTCACGGTCATGTGGATTACTAATCAATGCTTTTAATTGATCAGACATCGGGAAATTCAAATTGATATTTTTTGGTGGAATTGGCGTTTGGAACCATTTTTTATACATGTCATTGATTTCACCAGAGCTATAGGTCGCTTTGATTGCATCATCAACCACTTGTTTAAAACCAGTATCGCCTTTACGTAGCATACAACCATAGATTTCATGAATCGGTGCTGTACCCACGATTTCCCATTTATTAGGATCTTTGGCTTTCGATTTTTCACCCGCCAGCAAAATATCATCCATCATAAATGCCGCTGCACGACCATTTTGTAGCATGAGGAAAGACTCAGCGTGGTCTTTGGCAGAAATGACTTCACCAATACCTAACTCTTTTTCATGTTGACGAATATAACGCTCAGATGTAGTTCCTGCCGTGGTGACTAATTTTTTACCTTTAAGGTCAGCGAAGTCTTTAATCCCAGAGTCTTTTGCAGTAAGTAAGCGTGAACCCACTTCAAAGAAACCTGTTGAGAAATCAACTTGTTGTTGGCGTTCTTTATTGTTGGTGGTTGAACCACACTCTAAGTCGACGGTGCCATTAGAAACTAATGGAATTCGGTTTTGGCTGGTCACTAAGTTATAACGGATTTTTAAATCGGGAAGATTTAATTGTTTTTTTACTGCTTCAACTACTTTTAATTGAAGATCATGCGCATAACCCACAGGTTGGTTTGGATTATCTGCGATATATGAAAATGGAATCGATGAATCGCGATAGCCTAAAACAATCGTGCCCGATTTTTTGATCTTATCTAAAGTCCCTGAGTCAGAAACAGCAGCTTCACTTCCTGCAGCTTTATCCGTTGTAGGTGCTTTATTGTCACTACATGCGCTAAGCCCTAAAGTGAGCGCACTTGCACAGAACAAAGTTGCTAAATGTTTTTTTGACGTCATCGTTAAAACTCCTTTTACCCTGATTTAATATCCACTTTTTATGATCTTGTTACGTATTTAGTTTTATTGCTTTGTTTTTAAGAATGTTTCAACAATAAAAAAGAGATCATTTTCTACATCTTAGGTGATAAATCGAACAAGGCTCAAGCAAAATTTATTGCCGAATTGTTACTAAGAAATGGGATAAGTTATGAAGATTTTTTATAAGTAAATTTGTTATAAGCGATTGAATATTAAATGAATTATATTTATTGTGAAATAGATAATGAAAATAAAAGGGCATAAAAAAACCTCCAAATGGAGGTTTTCGGGATTAAACTTTAGTTTAATCTCCGTGTTAATGCACAAACATATCCATAAATTCACGAATTTCTTGAATCGCTGTGTCTACGTCGGAAGTCAACCAAGTCGGTTCAAAAAAGCCAGCATAATGCTCCAGTCGATCTTGGGGAACAACTAAGCGAATCGGGCATTCTTCTTCGAGCAAGCGCCAAGGAATAATAGGCACTTCATTATCTAAAAAAGCCGCAATATTTCGAATATCAATCACCATCGCATTGATGCATTCAGGGAATGGCATCACTGAAAACTCTTCAGTACGTCGGCGGAAATATTCCAAATCACCCCATTTCAACACATAACTTGGCTTACTAAATTCAATAATGCCAATAAGATGCTGATCACGAGTGTAATGAAGGGAACATTGATGAGTGACGTCAGTGTCAAGATCAAGCGTTACACCTTGTTGATGGTACGCCATAGATTTGATAACAGGTGAAAAATAAGGTGCATGATTATAGCTCATTTCATCCATCAAAAGCAGAGAATTCCATCTAGCTCAAAAAAAGCATTTATTATCGCAACACTTCTCACGCTGTAAATAAATACGATTGAAATGGTGCATTCAGTTCATTGTCCGATATTTATACCTTAGCGATTGATTTTAAATCTAAAAATAAGTCATCTATCTAAACAGTAACACGGAAATAAATTGAATTGATCTTTCAAGTTACATGTTTTCACGGATTGTAATTGTTCTTCACACAACAAAGGATATTGTATTGCTAGTATAAAAAGTGAACGACGAACAACAAAATAGCGAGGGGAATATGACACACGATTTTAATAAACCGCCCCATACCACCAGCGCAGAAGAAACAACACAAAAAAAACGTATCCCAGTGTATATGCTAATTTTAGTGGGTATCTTCTTAATCGCGTTATTATTTTATATGTTTGCAGATATGAAACCGTCTGCTTCGGATGCACCACCTGATCATCCTGCACCGAATGCACAAACTGCAACTGCCAATGATACGACTAGCGGTACAGCGGGGGATGAAGCTGTTGCCAATGATTCAAATACAGCAACTGCGACAGATCATTGATGATAAATACATGAGACAGATTTACATGATTGCAAGATCTGAACCTTAAGCATCTCATCAGAATGACACAAATAAAGCCTTGGTTATGCCAAGGCTTTTTTACATTCAATTGTGAGCTTTTGTTGGAGTTATGCATACTTTGGTTGATTAAAAAATACGCAAAAACTAAGGTGGAAAAGAAAGCTCAAGTTTAAAGCACCAATGCTGTGTGATATCGCGGCATACGTAAAAATGCACATAACAACAGATCATGTATAACAATGAGGGCGAACGTATGAATGATTATCTGGGTGGTCCGCGTGGCCGTTTTGATGCCATGTATTATTGGGAACAGTTTCACCCCATTTTAAGTGCAGTAGCAATTCTCCTGATTGGTTGGGTCATTGCTTTATTGATTGCTGCTGGCGTCAAAAAAGTTCTGCAACAATTAGGTACAAATCAAAAACTTTCAAATGCAACTGGGCACCGTTCCAATGTTGAAAATATAGTCTCCAGAGTAGTGTTCTGGATTATTTTGATCATTGCCGTCATTGGTGCGCTCAATGTGCTGAATTTGACCAGTGTCAGTGGCCCATTCAGTAATATGATTCAGCAGTTCTTGTTATTTATTCCACAGCTCTTGGCTGCGGTAGCCGTGGGTTTTATTGGTTGGATCGTGGCGAGTTTGGTCAAAGTCGGTTCAAAAAAACTGCTTGATAAAACCCAACTCGATGAAAAACTTAGTTCTGAGGTTGGCGTCAGCCCTATCAGTCAAAATATCAGTGAAATTGTATATTGGCTGATTTTGTTACTTTTCCTACCGATTGTTTTATCGATCTTGGGTTTGAACGGTCTATTGTTCCCAATCCAAAATATGGTCACTGAAGTTGTTTCTTATCTTCCCAATATCTTTATTGCCGGTGTCATCGTCTTTGTGGGTTATATTTTGGCGAAGATTGTGCGAGGTATCGTGGAAGGCTTGGTGAACAGTTTGAGTTTGCAGCAGCAAGTCGAAAAAGTGGGCATGTTTAAAAACGCAAAACTTGCTCAAGTTTTGGGTAATTTTGTCTTTGCTATAGTCATTATCACTGCATTAATTGTGGCTTTCGAAGCACTTGGTATCGAGGCGATTTCTCAGCCTGCAACAGCCATGTTACATGAGATCATGTATGCGATACCGAACATCATTGCCGCAGGTTTAATCTTAATCTTGGCCTATGTGGTGTCACGCTTTGTAGCGCGTCTAGTTGTGGATGTGATCTCGGGTACAGGTGTTGATGCTGTACCAGAAAAATTAGACATACAACGCTTTTTGGGCAAAACCAAAGTGTCGGATGTTGTCGGTTGCCTCATTGTATTTTTCACAATGTTGTTTGCGGTATCTGAAGCTGCTAACCGTTTAGGCTTTGAGCAAATCAGTGCCTTGATTGCCATGTTTATCCAGTTCGGTGCAAGTATTTTACTTGGTGCTGTAATCTTGGTGGTGGGTTTCTGGCTTGCCAATATTGTGGCAAATGTGGTGCAACGAGGGGAATATAACAGTTCACGTTGGTTAGGTAATTTGGTCCGTGTGCTGATTATGGGCTTGGTTGTAGCCATGGGCTTGCGTGCCATGGGTATTGCCGACTCGATCGTGAATTTGGCCTTTGGTTTAACGCTTGGTGCGGTTGCTGTTGCATTTGCTTTGGCCTTTGGTTTAGGCGGTCGCAATCCAGCGGAACGATTGTTATCAGATCTTATTGATAAAGCAAAACGTGAAGCCAACGAACCGAATCCAGTACAGGAACAGGCGAAGGCAAAAACCACCTTTAATACGCCAACATCGTCTACAGCGAGTCCAACGCCATCAACATCTGTGATGACTTCTGAAGTGAAAACCGATGATGGCTATCCAAACATTCAACAGGCTGTTCCCGGCGTCAGTGAAAAAGAAACCGCGACGCCAGATCAGTTGGATGTAAACCCAAGTGATCAACCACAAAATAATCCATTTGGATCGACAGGCGAGGCTGAAAATTCGGCACCTTTAACCCCGCCAAAACCAGATGATCCAAATTAAACTATTCTGTCTTTAAAAAAATCGGCCACGCTTAAGTGGTCGATTTTAATGCTTTATAAGGAATATTGTATGGCAAAAGCACCGAATAAATTTTTAGCCCCAGTGATTATTGCAGGGATCACGGTGGGTTTTTTGGCAAGCGCACGACGCTTTATTTTTGCAAAACCAAAACGCACTAATTTGGAGCAGGCAGAACAATCACCGCCAAAAAGTGAAAAAAATTATACCAATCAGTCCAAAAATAATGATTGAAATTTACTCGAAAATTGGTATTTTAAGTAATAGTGATATATAGAATATTACTTAAAATATAAAAACTTAGGATTCATATTGCTGTCATGAATGACACTTATGATCCGTGCAAAGGAATGGCAAAATGGGGGTAATTTCAATGCTCAATACTTTAGTATCGACACTCAAACAAACCGCAAGCGTGCAACCACAACATATTTCAGTTGCCGTTGAAAAAATGGATATGACAATTCAACGAACTTCTTCGTCGTCAGTATCATTATTTAAAACCGACTATCTTGAATAAGTCAGATCGGGCAAGAAAAAGGGCTGAATGAATCAGCCCTTTTTTATGCAGAGATCATCTGCAGGTTATATTTAATTCATTCTATGTCGAGATCAGACGTATTCAGAAGCTGCATGCGCAGAAGCCCATGCCCATTGGAAGTTGTACCCACCTAAATGCCCCGTTACATCGAGCACTTCGCCAATAAAGTACAAGCCTTTCTGTTTTTTACTTTCCATGGTTTTTGATGAGACTTCAGTGGTATCCACACCACCGAGTGTAACTTCAGCAGTACGGTAACCTTCAGTGCCTGATGGCTTCACTTCAAAGCTTTCTAAACGGCTTGCAATAAGTTCTAGTTTTTCATCACTAATATTGCCAATGGCTAATTCAGCTTGTTCAGGCCAAATCAGATTTTGTAATTCTATAACTACACTTTTCGGTAAGTGTTCATTGAACAGTGTACGCAGTAACACTTTGGGTTGACTAGATTTCTTAGATTTGAGGAAATCTAAAACATCTAAAGCTGGCAGGAAATTGATATTAAAACGTTGACCGACATCCCAGTAGTTTGAAAGCTGCAATGAGCTTGGGCCACTTAAACCACGGTGAGTAAAGAGTAAAGCCTCAGTAAAACTGTTTAACTCATTCGATAACATCGCTTCAACAGCATTGCCACTCAAGCGTGTGGTGACTTCTTTAAAACTATCGGAGAAAGTGAAGGGTACTAAGCCAGCGCGAGTGGGGTAGACGGAATGTCCGAATTGTTTAGCAATCTCATAGCCAATTCCTGAACCGCCTAATGTAGGAATAGACAGACCACCAGTGGCAATAACCACCGATTCTGCTTCAAAATAGCCTAGATTGGTTGACACTTGAAAGCCTTGTTCAGGCAAGGCATTGACTGCTTTTACTTCACAGTTGGTTTTAATATCTACCAATCCTGTTTTGTCACATTCTGCCAATAGCATGGCGAGAATTTCTTTTGCACCATTTTGGGTAAATAACTGCCCATGTTTGCGCTCTTCGTACTCAATGCCATATTCGCAGACCATACCAATGAAGTCCCAGTTGGTATAGCGAGTTAATGCCGAAATAACAAAGTGCGGATTATGTGAAATATAATTTTCTGGTTTGACATACAAATTGGTGAAATTGCATTTACCGCCGCCAGACATTAGGATTTTTTTGCCAACTTTATTAGCTTTTTCAACCACCAAAACTTTGCGTCCACGCTGCGCCGCTTTATATGCCGTCATTAAGCCTGATGCACCAGCACCTAAAACAAGGACATCATATTGATTTTGCGACATGGTAAGTTTCCGCATGGAAGAAAGGACGCAGGATTATACGCTTTTTAGCGCTTCGGTTGAACCTTTCAAGCGACCTTGTAGGCCACCAGTATGGATCACTAAAACACGCTGATGGTTTGTAATCTGACCCCGCTCAATCATGCCGAAAATACCTCGCAGCATTTTAGCCGTATAAACCTGTTCTAATGGGATCGCATAGCGTTGTTCAAAGTCCTGCATAAACTCTAAAAGTTCCAGCGTTGTTTTGGCATAGCCACCACAGCAAAATTCATCACTGATGCTCCAATTGGTTTTCTGTGTCAACTGAGCAACATCGTCGCAAAGAAAATTGCCTTTGAGCGCTGAAAAACCTAGAACATGTTGATGTTCAGCACTGGCTTCAATCAAGCCCGTTATGGTTCCACCTGTACCGACTGCACAGCAGATGAGATCAAAATTTTTTTGATTTTCATGGCTTAAGATTTCTCTACAGCCACGGATAGCCAATGCATTGGTTCCACCTTCAGGAATGACATAATGTTCGGGAAATTCCTGTCGTAATTGCGCTAAAGCGTCTGCTTGTTTCTGTTCTCGATACTGTTGGCGTGTGACAAAACTGAGCTGCATACCAAACTGTTCGGCGGTGGCTAAAGTAGGATTTCGGGCTTGATGTTGTAATTCTTCTCCACGAATGATGCCTAGACTACCGAATCCAAATAAATGTGCAGCATATGCTGTGGCTGCAATGTGATTTGAATAAGCACCGCCAAAGCTAAGCACCTGTTTAAACCCTAATTTCTGCGCCTCAATAAAATTATATTTGAGTTTATAAAATTTATTGCCTGATATTTGTGGGTGTACCAAGTCCAAACGCTTAATACACAAATCAACCCCTTGATATTGAATAGTCTGCTCAGGAATGGCGTGGGCGATAGATTCAAACATGTTGGTAATCGTTATCTTGGTGGTTAGAGGTCAAATAGGTAGGCATTGTAAAACGGTAGGTGCGGAAGATGAAATCCTTTACATCTTGTTCAGCTCAACTTTACTTAATGCACTTCACTACCAGCATCCGCTAACTAGCAACATCAACAGAGGTCACGACAGACATACCGGGTCTTAAGTTTTCCAAACCTTGTTGATTGGGATCAATCGCAATTTTCACGGCAATGCGTTGCACGACTTTGGTGAAATTTCCTGTGGCATTGTCAGGTTTCAATACACTAAATTCAGAACCAGCCGCAGGGGAGATTTGCTCAACTTTGCCGTAAAATTTTTGATGTTTCATGCCATCGACGCTGAACCACGCTTTTTGACCAATATGCATATCTGCAATTTGCGTTTCTTTAAAGTTGGCAGTCACCCAGCGCTGCTGTGGAATCAAATACATCAGTTGAGTGCCTGCCGCAACATATTGACCAATACGCGGGCTGACTTCGCCAAGTTGACCATCCATAGGTGCCACAATCGTGCTGTAGTCTTTGGTGGTCACTGCCTGATCAAATTGTGCTTTAGCACTATTCACTTGCGCTTTAAGCCCTGTCGCTGCAACTTGTGCAGTTTTGAATGATTCTTTGGCAACCAGTAAATTGGCTTCTGCTTGATGAAGTTGGGCCAAACTATTTTTAGCGTCTGCAATCGCTTTATCTTGTTCTGATTTCGATGCAGCGCCAGTATTGCCGAGTTGTTGGTAGCGCGTCATTTGTGCAAGAGCTAATTCATAGGCCGCACGTGATTGGTCCACTTTCGCTTCGGCTGCCGTAATATCTGCTCTGCGTTGTTCAATGGCCTGGCTTTGATTGGCAAGTGAGTTCTGTGCTTGTTCCACCCCAGATTCAGCCTGTGTGACTTTTTGATCATAGGTCGTTGCATCGATATGCATAAGCACTTGACCTTTTTTCACATGATCAAAATCCGTCACCAAAACATCTTTCACATAACCATTAATTTGTGATGAAAGCACCGTGGTTTTGCCTTTGACATAGCTATTTTCAGTCGACTCGATACTGTTATGAAATGGACCAATCCGCCACGCCCATAAGATCAGTGCAATCCCCAACAAGAGGATAATCAACATGAAAACCAGGGTACGCTGCGGCGTAGAAATAAGCTTGCTCGATGGCGCAGGCATAGCGGTTGCTGTTTGTGGTTGCTGCGGTGCTGCTTGCTCAGTGGGTTTATGGTCTTCGGTCATGTTGTTCTCAATATCAATTAGGTCATTGGGCGGTTGCTTATGTTGTTTAAGTCGGGAAAATTTTAACTACTATCCGTGCGTTGCTGTTGGCGTAATTGATATTTATTTTTGCCCATCAGCAATAAACCCCAAAGCAACAATAAAACGGCGAATATGCCATTTAAAAAAATCACATCGTTATAGGCTCGAACTTGGGCTTCTCGAGTGATGGTTTGATTAAGGCTACGTATGGCTTGTTGTTGATCTAAATTAGGGTCTAAAGAATATTGATGCGCACTTTGCGCCAATTGTTGTAGGCGCTGTTCGACTATAGGGGAGGTTTGCGATAAATCATTATAAATCTGTGCCTGATAAGTTTGGGTACGCATTTGCTGATAGGTCGAAAAGAACGATGATCCAACCAGTCCCCCAAAGGTCTGTGTCGCAGAAAACAGCACGATAAACGTCACCATGTGCGATGGGCCTTTTTGCAAAGCACTGACAATGCCTGTAAGCAAAAGTGGGCCAATAAACATGCCACTAGCAAAGCCCACCAAAAACTGACTCCAATAAAAATCATGCGGTCGTACATCACTGGTCAGGTGGTAATCCAGTGCACAGGCAAAGAGCACGAGACCTGCTGCACCGAGCAGATGAAGCACAATTTTTTCTTTGGAAAAGGTCAGGGCACTAAACACTGTGCCTAAGACAATTCCGATCAGCACAACGGTATAAAAAGAAACGAATTGGTCGGGTCCCATGCCCATGGTTTTCAAAAAATTCACTGCCGCATAGCTTTGTTCAGACATGAGAAAGCGAATGGCAAAGGCACCAATAATAAAACTCACGGTAGACGATGTTCCGAGCCAGCGTGTGACAATAAGGGGGTTGACCCGAAAATGTTCATAGGTCAGACCAACAACTAAAAGAATCAAAGCGGCGATGAGTAAATAGGCCAACCATTCAGCTTCAAACCACCAAAGAATCGGGCCTTGAGTCAACACGATACATAGCAACGCAAAGCCGGGTGCCAATAATGCAAAGGTGAATAAATCTTGCTTTTCAAACACTTCGATACGTAGACTGCGTGGCAGTTTTAGAGAGACCACCATCGCCAAACAACATAAGGCTAAACCTAATTCAAAGGTATAGAAAATAGACCAATCATTTACATCGACCAGATAGGGCGACATGATCCATGCCAGCGGTATACCCAACTGCTGAAAGCCCAAAGCCAGATAAAGCCCACGACCAAAATGAGCACGTTTAAAGGCTTGCATGATGTAATACATCCCAAGCGAACTGAGTGGAGCTGCAAGTAAGCCACTGATCACCCGTGCAAAAATTGCCATTTCATAGGTATGGACAAATAAATGCAGCACCATCACCGCGATAAATAATACCAAGCCAATTTCTGAAAATAGCCTAAGTCCATATTGTTGGCGGGCTTTAAATAAGATCAGGTTAGAGCTGACATTGGCCATAACAAATGCCGCAGGGATCCATGCCGCTTCTGAAGGCGTTAATCCATATTCACCTTGTAGAAGGGGTAAATTTGCCGTGATAAATCCATTACTTAAACTCCCCGAGATCGCAACAAATAAACCGATAAAGAAGTATAAAAAACGCTTATAGGTGGGATGTGCAATGGCAGCCGGAGAGCCGGGCAAAGTCGGTTTTTCTTCGGGTGTCCAATCCGGAGCAGGTTCCAATAAACGCGGTGATTTGGACATGACGTGTTACCCGCAAATACCATGTAGTAAAAATTCCACGGCACGTTTGGCGAGTTTTTCCTGATCTGCCTCGGTATGGCCTTGCAAAGCTGCACGTAAAATGGAGGTGACCATGGCATAGTCTGCCGGTTTAAAGTCTGCTCGGCAGCGACCATTTTGAATGGCCTGATCAATCATCGGTTGCAAAATGGCATCACGTCGTTGGTATATTTCAACCATGGCAGGATCATCCCGATCGATCACACGCCAATATTCCATTAAAGCCGTGAGATAGGGAATATTATAAATATGGTCTTGAATGAGGCGAATAAATCCATCATCGAACTGTGCATAATTAAGCGCACGCTGTTCAAGTCGGTTCAAGGCAGCTTGCATTAAGGCGAGTACCAACTCACGACGGTCATTAAAATTACGATAAAACGTCGCACGTCCAACTTGAGCCTGATTGATGATGAGTTGTAAAGGCGCATTGATCCCGTGAATACGGAATACCTCAATCGCAGCTTCTAAAAGCACTTCTCGGTTTTGCGCAGCGAGTTGTTGACGTGTGGACATTATTCTTTGACATCATCATTCTAAATTTATCTAGCTATTAAACGGACAAAAGTGTCCGAAGTAAAATCGTATTCGATAGCAGTTTTGTAACTTGTCTTCTATGTGGTTATAAGAAAATGAATAAATTATTTATTTTAAAAAGAAAATATTTTTCTATCGGCATCAATCTGCATCCGCATTGGAAAGACCGCCGAGACATAATTCCTGACAATTGACCCTAAATCGGCAGATAAATAAGGTGAATATCTGCACAAAAATGCTATGCTGAATTTATAAGCAAGATAATTATAAAAATGGAGGGCATCCAATGAGCAAATTAAGTCGGGCTGTGCTGCCTATGCTGTGCCTGTGCAGTTTTTGGATGGTGGGTTGTGATACGACTGACGAATTGCATCGTCCTCAAAACGAACATCGCACCATGATCATTGGTGGTGTCCCTGTAAATGACCATGACTATAAATTACCCCGTGAGGATGTTGCACTCAATGAAGCCGCTGCGGATGACGACTAGCAGATAGATCCGTCAAAAATAGGGTGGACATACTGTCAGTACACGGTAGTGAGACGTGACATGTAAAGAGTCACAGATGCAGTGTGCTACGTCACATGTGTGAACATTTTGAAGTAGACGTCTTACTTCTGCAGTTTAGTTTGTTGGATTAAAGCCTTACAAACATTTAAAAAGGCTCTGTACTCGCCCAGTATGCCCGAACTGGAATGAACCGCGGTTCAATTGATTAAATCAGGTCAATCTATTAGGTCTATTTGCCAATTGGATGCCTGAATTTCTAAGTTATTTTGTCTAAGTTGCTGACTAATGCTATCGGCTTGTTTCTGTAAATCTGCCACTGCAATGGTTTTAATCCAACGGATTTCACTTGAGCTATAACGACCATTTTCACGGCGTGAGCTGTCAATCGCTTGTTGCAAGATACGATGCTGTTGGGTCAATAAATCACGTTCATTGAGGACCGAAAGCATGCAGCGTCCTGAACTGGTTTTAGCCTGTGCGTTGGTGGCGTGAATCTTTTCAATTAAGCCATAAAGTTCTGTATTTACAGCAAATGCTTCTTGAATTAAAGCATTTGGTTCTTCGCTGGGTGCATCACCTTCTTGAATGAGCACGTTGTTATTGATTCGTTGTTGCAGCGAGGCCAATTTAGTTTGTAAGTCACTGCGTAAAAGTAGGGCTTCGGCTAATTTCATTGTCTTGATATTAATTTGTACTTTTAGCGATCATGCGATGGATTAATGCGGTATTCAAGTTATTTATAGTGAAAAATTTGGTCAATTAAAATAAACACTGCAAATTATAGGGAGAAATTCAGAGATTCTATCTGTAAAATTGCCACGAATTTAAGTGAAAACGGTGTGACAGTGGAATCATTTTGGATATTAGGCTCGATTGCGGCAGCACTATTACTTGGTGCAATGAGCCCGGGGCCAACGTCAATTTATGTGGCGAAGAATTCCATTGCGATTTCACGTAAACACGGTTTATTTACCGCGCTTGGTACAGGTTTAGGCGCTGCAATATTTGGGCTATTAGCGGTATTGGGTTTGCAGGCATTTTTATTGGCTGTACCTTCTGCTTATTTGGCTTTAAAAATTTGTGGTGGTTTATATCTGCTTTGGATGGCATTTAAAATTATAAAACATGCCAAAGAACCCATCGAAGCAGGCGATGCGAGCAGTTCGGAAATGTCACTCCGTCGTGCATTTACCACTGGTTTAATTACCCAGTTGTCGAATCCGAAAATTGCAATTGTGTTAGCCAGTATTTTTACGGCACTTTTACCGAAAGAGATTCCAACGTATTTTTACTTTGTACTGCCAGTTTTGTGTTTCTTTATCGATGCAGGGTGGTGCTCATTGGTCGCTGTGGCTTTGTCAGCAGAAAAACCACGTAAAGTCTATTTGAAGTTTAAAGCGGGTTTTGATCGGGCAGCAGGGGCAGTGATGACAGTGCTTGGGTTAAAGCTGATTTTTGGGATGAAGTGATTGAACTTAGCTCCCCAAAAAAAGCCTCTACGAATAGAGGCTTTTTTATGCTGAAATTTTTGAGGTCAAATGTATCTTTGCAGGCTGTCGCGTATTAATTCTGCTAAATGTGTTGGTAGAGCTGAGTTAAAAACAAGTTAATTAGATCGATATTGTTGCTATTAAACGGGTAAATTTCTTCATTTATCATGTTATTTACTGTTATTATTTGTATGCTTTTTATATAAATATCAGAGGGATGATATGTCTAATAAAATTTTATTAATAGCTGCATTGGGGTGTATGTCTTTAACAGCTTGTTCAACAACAGAGACTTCTAGAACTATACAAGCGCCGCAAGTCACAGCAGCAACCGCAGCGGTTCAATATACTGGTGTAAAAACACCTGTTTCGATTGGTAAATTTGACAATCGCTCAAGCTATATGCGTGGTATTTTTTCGGATAATGTTGATCGTTTAGGTGGTCAAGCAAAAACAATTTTAGAAACGCATCTTCAGCAGTCTGGATATTTCTCTGTACTTAACCGCGATAATTTATCTGAATTACAGCAGGAATCTGGATTCAGTAAATCTGCGCAGTCGATTAAAGGTGCGCGTTTTGTATTAACTGGTGATGTGTCTGAGTTTGGTCGTAAAGAAGTGGGTGATCACCAGCTTTTTGGTGTACTAGGTCGTGGTAAAACTCAAATTGCTTATGCAAAAGTTAATCTAAACATTGTAGATGTAAAAACGGCTGAGATTGTACACTCTGTACAAGGTGCTGGTGAGTACGCACTCAGCGAACGAGAAGTACTTGGCTTTGGCTCTACTGCATCTTACGATTCAACATTAAATGGTAAAGTTTTAGATTTAGCTGTACGTGAAGCAGTGAATAATCTTGTGCTTGATTTACAGACTGGCAAGTGGTCTAACAAGTAATAGGATGTTGCTGTGAGACATATTTTTTTATTGATGAGCGGTCTTATTTCGCTAAGTTTGGTTGGGTGCGCAACTGCGCCAAAGTCATTGTACAGCTGGGGTGAATTTCCACAGCAAACTTATTTATCTTTAAGTTTGCCTGAGAAAGCGATGCCACAAGATCAAGTATTAAAACTTGAAAAAGACGTTGAAAAAGCTAAGGCGAAAAACTTAGCTGTTCCGCCTGGACTGTATGCACATTTGGGACTGCAATACCTAAATATGAATGATGCACCGCGTGCGATTCAATATTTTGAGCTTGAGCGTCAGGTCTATCCTGAGTCGACTGTATTAATGGATCGTTTATTGAAAAAAATGACGGGTCAAACTTCAGCAGGAGCAAAAAAATGAAGCATTTAAAAACTTTATTTACAGTTACTGCCGTTGTTGGCTTATTAACGGGTTGTGCAACTGCACCTAAAAATACACGTGATTTAAGTACCTATACTGCAAATATGCCAAAATCTATTTTGGTGATGCCACCTGTGAATGAATCACCTGATACTCGTGCAACCAATAGTTACTGGTCGACTGTGACGGTGCCAGTAGCTGAAGCTGGCTATTACGTTTTTCCAATCAGTGTTGTTGACACCATGTTTAAAGAAAATGGTGTTTATAACGGCGCAGATGCACAAACGATTAGCCCTAAAAAGCTTCAAGAAATCTTTGGTGCTGATGCTGCGCTTTATGTCAAAGTGAAGGAATACGGTTCTAAGTATCAAGTTATTCAAACTGTTGCAACGGTTGCTGTTGAAGCGAAGTTAGTTGATCTAAAAACAGGTGAGTTACTTTGGGAAGGAACTGAAAAGCAAGTGCTGTCTAACAGCAACAATAATGCTGGTTTAGTCGGTATGCTAGTGGGTGCTTTAGTTGACCAAATCTCGAATCATTTAAGCGATAAAGCTTATGTGTTGTCTGGGACAGTTAGTCATTTACTTTATTCACCTCGTTTAAGTGAGCAGAAGGGCTTGTTGTATGGGCCTCGTTCGCCAAACTTTGCGCAGAATGGATTAAGTCCGCAGAAATAATAAAAAGCCCCTCTAGTTAGGGGCTTTTTAGTTGTTATGTTTATGTGTTGATGAGAATACGTGCAAAGAATAGGGGTTTTATATTTTTCATGGAATTCTTATAGCTTGTAAGATAGTGGATGTTTTTAGCATACATTAGGTTGTTTTTCCTTTTAATAAAAAAATTGATCGTTTCTCGAATATAAATGTGATTATTTTTGGTTAAATTTTTATTTTTTAAGTAGGAATAATCTTATTATTGGAAGTTGCTTAGGGTAATGTGTATCTGCAAGCATAAAATATATGGAGGTGTAAATGGAAACAAGAATTGCTTGTTTGACTTGTAAAGCACTTATTTTATCTGATACGGCAATAAAGAATCAGGGTTTATGTGTTCCTTGTGCTAAAGGCTATAGAAACCAAATAGAAGCAGCTAAGAAATACTACGATGAGGAGAAAAAATATAGAGCATCTGAAGAATATGTATATTGGTTGAATTTATCACAGCAGGTATCTGATTTAGCGGATTTGAAAAAACTAAGTTTTGAGAATCAAGTCTATTTTGTTGTGAAAATATTAATTGCAGAAGTTTTTAATGGTGGATTTGATCAATATTTTCATAATAGCTCAGGCGATTATTATGCTGAAACGATACAAGCTCTAAAAGCGTTACAGGCTTTTGAAAGTTTAGAATTATTAGAAAGTGCGAAAATACTATTATTTGGTGCTTTAGAGGTTCCAGTTGAGCAAGGATTAAGATTTAATATTTTAAAAAACAGCACCGAAGCTGAAAGTATTCAATTGGATCAGTTGGATAAATTTTTTGGGGAGTTTCCAGATCAACTTGATCAAAAGCTACGTCAATTTGTCGAAATGAATCATTTATTTAAAGTATATGAGTAGCTAAAAGTGATTCTTTGCAATACGACAAGGCAAATGCTGAAGTTCTAAAATTTACAGCTGATTTGCTCGATTTCATAAAAAACAGAACTAGTCACAGAGCATTGTTTTAGATGGTAGGCGACATGGATGTCGCCGTTCACTTGTGATACATGGACGCACCATCAAGTAAACAAAAGATTTTTTGTTACCTTGCGAAGCAGTGCTTCTCATCTCCTAAAAGGAGAGGGAACTTTTAGGCATAAAAAAAGCCCCCTACAACGTAGAGGCTTTTTCCAATCTTAATCTTAAAAGTTAAGACACTTTATCACCAGCTTTAGCACCAGATTCAGGTGAAATCACCCAAACACCTTCGCCATTACCCGCAGCTAAAACCATACCGTTAGAAATACCAAAACGCATCTTACGTGGTGCAAGGTTTGCCACCATCACCACCAATTTGCCTTTAAGGTCTTCAGGTTGGTAGAACTCACGAATACCGCTAAACACGTTACGTGGCTCGGCTTCACCGACATTTAAAGTCAATTGAAGCAGCTTGTCAGAACCTTCAACGTGAGCAGCTTCTAAAACTTCCGCTACACGTAAGTCAACTTTCATAAAGTCTTCAATGCCAATAATTTCAGCTTCACCTACTTTAGGCTCAGGCTTCTTCTCGACAGCTTTTTTCTCTTTTTTCTTTTCCGCTTTTGGTGCTTCCGCAGGTGCCGCTAAAGAGTCTTTAGACGCATCAACCATCGCAGAAACGGCTTTCGGGTCTACACGCTGCATCAATGGTTGGAATTGAGCAATTTCATGATCCACCAAAATCGTTTTACCAGACGCAAAGTCGAAAGATTCTAATTTTAAGAAGCTTTGAACTTCTGCTGCCAAGGTAGGAAGTACTGGTGCAAGGTACACCGCCAATTGACGGAACAAGTTAATACCGACAGAACATACGTCATGAACTTGTTGTTCTTCGCCTTCAATTTTCGCAAGTGCCCAAGGCTTTTTCTCGTCGATATATTGGTTGGCTTTGTCAGCAAGCGCCATGATTTCACGGATGGCTGCAGAGAACTCACGTGCTTCATATTGAGCAGCGATTGAAGCGCCTGCATCAATAAAGCTTTGTACCAATTCAGGCTCAGCACAATTTGCAGAAAGTTTGTTATCAAACTTAGTATTGATGAACTTGGCACAACGGCTTGCGATGTTCACGACTTTACCAACCAAGTCAGAGTTTACTTTCTGAACGAAATCATCAAGGTTCAAGTCAGAATCTTCAACTTTGTCAGAAAGTTTAGACGCGAAGTAGTAACGTAAGTATTCAGGGTTTAAATGCTCAAGATACGTTTCCGCTTTAATGAATGTACCACGAGATTTAGACATCTTCTGACCATTTACAGTCAAGAAACCGTTTACGAATAGGCTTGTAGGGGTACGGTAGTTTGCACCTTCAAGCATTGCAGGCCAGAACAACGCGTGGAAGTAAACGATGTCTTTACCAATGAAGTGATAGACTTCATTTTGAGAATCCTTTTTCCAGTAATCGTCAAAGCTTAGGTCAGGACGTTTGGTCTTGATGTAGTTTTCAAAGCTCGACATATAGCCGATCGGTGCATCTACCCAAACGTAGAAGTATTTGTTTGGCGCATCTGGAATTTCAAAACCGAAGTAAGGCGCATCACGTGAGATGTCCCAATCAGACAGACCTGCTTCAAACCATTCATCGAGTTTGTTGGCAATCGACACAGGCAGACGACCTTCGTCACGTGTCCATTTTTGCAGGTATTCACCAAAGTTTGGCAGTTTAAAGAAGTAGTGATCTGAAGATTTCTCTACAGGTGTCGCACCGCTTAAAGTCGATTTTGGATTTAATAATTCAGTTGCGTTGTATGTTGTACCACACACTTCGCATGAGTCGCCGTATTGGTCTTCCGCTTTACATTTCGGGCATGTACCTTTAATGAAACGGTCAGACAAGAACATTGCTTTTTCAGGGTCAAACAATTGCGTCACAGGACGTACCGCAATGTTGTTCGCTTCACGGTTTTTAATATAAATCTCAGAAGCACGTGCTTGGTTTTCAGGGCTGTTGGTTGAATCGTAATGATCGAAGTCAACTTTAAAGCCCGCAAAGTCACGCTCATGTTCTTTTTGAACATTGGCAATTTGCTGTTCAGGCGAAATACCATTGGCTTCCGCACGGAGCATAATCGCTGTGCCGTGAGCATCATCCGCACATACATAAGTCACGTTATGACCCATTGCACGCATGGCACGAACCCAAATATCAGCTTGGATATAACCGAGTAAATGACCCATATGAATTGGGCCATTCGCGTATGGAAGGGCGTTAGTAACTAAAATATTACGCACGGATATGACTCTCTCATTCGTATTTATGCAATGGGCTGTAATTTTACATGAGATAGCCAGTACTTGCACAAGGGAATAGGTGAAATCTTTGCAAAAGTAAAAAATTCTATATTGCTGACACAATTACAGTGATAATAGGGCATAACTGTGATGCCTAAGAGTAACAAGCCCATGTATGAAGATGACTATGAACACGATCAGCCAATCACTCGTATTCCTCAAAATGAACAGCGTCATAAATTGGGGCATCACATTATTAAAGATGCGCAGCAATATTTAGAACAGATTTCAGCAGATGAGCATGCCTTACTGATTCAAACTCTGCGTCATTTGGCACAAGATGAGCCTTATTTCGATATTTTGGCCGATGAATTAGATCAGCCGGTAGAAATGAAAGTAGCGAATGATGCTTTAAATTTATTGTATTTTTGGCAACTGCTTCATCAACATGAAAATGATGCAGACTTTGATTTTCTGAATGTCATCAATAGCGAGTTTTTCCAAACTGAAATGTTGAAAGCCTTTGATGCTTTGAATATTGGTGAACATAAAGCAGCGCGCCGTCAGGTACTTTTAGATGCGTTTAAACTGTATAAATTAGACATTCATGCAGGCTGTATCCCAGTGTTATATGCACAGCTTGAAGGCATCTTGACAGACGTGCTGATTCAAACGGGTTTCTTAAGTCAAAATGGCACTAAATTTGTCGATGTCTATAAAATTGTACCGGGGCTTAAAGGCAGTGAAATTAAAAGCCTTTGGCACAAATCTAAAATTGCCAATGAGTTAAATCCGTATTTTGCCGAATTGGCGGCCTATCAAATGGATAACAGCTCTACCGTAGCGATGACCCGTCATAATATTTTGCATGGTACCGATGTCGCGCATTTTAATCAGGGACGGAGTTTTATCCTGTTTATTTGGCTGTTTTCCGCAGTGAGCTTTATGAGTACGGTCAGCAAATAAGTTTAATTTCAAGAGATCAATGCATAGGAGTGGCATTGATCTCTTTGCATTACATCATCCTTTAAAATTAAAAGCATAGAGTAAAATCGACCATACATATTTGTATCAAGCCATTGTGAAAATAGGCAATCACATGGCGTTTTCCTGTGGTTGATTTGTTTCTAAATGCGTCTATTTCAGGTATCTGCTTCAAATTGCGTTATAACTATTGTTAGACAATAACTGAGAATAGGGTGAGCGAGATGACAACAGAAAGCACATTAAATGATTTAAAAAATAAAGCATCAGAACTCGGTGATGACATACAACTCAAAGCCAAAGAGGCTCAACTTGAAGGTGAAAAAGCACTCGATGGTACAAAGCATAAAGTTGAAGAACTCAAGCTTGAGGGTGAAAAAACCTTAAATGACGCCAAACATGAACATGCAGAACAGCATGCTGAAACCAAAGACCGTCTAGAGCAGTTAAAAGCAGAAGCGAATCATAAATTTGATGAAGCCAAAGTCAAAGCTTCCGAACTTAAACATGAGGCTGTCGAAAAATTTGATGAACTAAAAGTGCAGGCGACAGAGAAATTTGACGAGTTAAAAAAGAAAGCCACTGACACACTGAATAAGTTTAAAAAAGATGACCAAGCTTAATTAGGTCTGATGAAAAAAGCCGTTCTATAAAGAGCGGCTTTTTTAGGTTTCATTGCTTTAATCCATCTAAATTTTCAGTCTTAATATTTTTGACTTGATCATCGACTACGGTAATCACATAGCGCATATTGGCAATTTCGTAGGTGTAATCTACCGCCAATTTTGCAGGCAGATTTTTCTCTTGCAGCGGATAGGACACCATTTTCATCGGAGAGGCTTGCATACGCGAGCGCATGAGATCGAGGCTATCACCAATCGCTACAGTTTGTCGGTCAGGTGTTTGAATGGCTTCAGTCATAACTTCTGCATGGGCTGCTGAAGTCAGGAGCATCAAGGCACATAAAGCCGTTTTATACATATTCTTCTTATACACAGTCTTCGGATACATCGTCATCCCCATTTTAAAAACTAAAAAGCACAAAATGTGCCTTTAGATTGCACATCCATCGCTATGATTATTCTGTTGAACCGACTGAAATATAAACTGAAATTACGCTGAAAATGTATGGTTGATATGTAATCAATTCAAATTTAAAGGCTTTGGTTTAGCCGCATAGATCAACTATAAGGGCATTTTAAGTGGCACACGCTTGAAAACTTGCTTGAAAGCTGACTAAATTACTCACTGATGTTACGCAGTAACATCAGACGCACCGTTTGCTTCAAATAAAAGAATGATACGCGGTAAGGTCATCCGCAAGTGTTTGAGACAGGACTCCTTCTAATCAAAAATGGTTTTGCGATACTTTGAATAATTTGACGCTAGTGAACGAGTTTTGCGGATGACAATGGTTTTGGGTACTTTTGCCAAAACAAAAGTACCTCCAGCCGAAGGCTAATCTCTTTATTCAAACCCTAGATATAAGACTCCGTTGAATAGACTTAAAAATCATTTTTAAAATGCGAAATTACTTTTAGGTGCGTAACATCAGTTACTCAACTTTATAAGCTTATAGGGATAAGTCATTCATCTCCCTCTTACTCTGTGGCAGATGAACAGGTAAACTATCGCTATTATCTTTTGATGTTCCTGTTTGGAGACAACATAATGTCGTGGCTTTCTTCTCTAAAATCTGTGTTTTCACCCTCCCAAGAGGTGAAAGAAGAGGAAATCCAACAGGTTTTACAAAACTACGTACTTCCCAATTCAAATAATGCTTTAAAAGACCGTATTACACAGGTAAATGTGCAAGGTCAGATCTTGCAGATCACGATTAATACCTTTCCTTCAGAAGCCGATGACTTACAAAAAATCCATGATGATTTGGCCGATGCATTGGAAAAATGTGGCATCACAGAATTAAATATGCACGTGATTCAGCAAAAGACTGGACATACATCGGGTGGTTGCGGTCATCACCATGCAGAAGGTGAAAGCTGTTCAACACAGCCTAAAGCTAATGAACAAACTGAGCAAAAGTCTACTACGAGTAATCTGCCACCTGTTGTGGATGCATCTGCTACTCAAGCCAAGGCTGAAGAAGATCCAAACAATCCACCAATTCAAAAAGCGGCACCTCTGCAACGTGATGTGCCGAAACATCCACGCATTCAAAATGTAATTTTAGTGTCTTCAGGCAAAGGTGGTGTGGGTAAGTCAACCACGACAGTTAACTTAGCTTTGGCATTACAGCAATTGGGGCTAAAAGTTGGCGTTTTAGATGCAGACATCTATGGTCCAAGTATTCCAACATTGCTCGGCAATGCAGGCCGCACGCCGATGATTGAAGCTGAGCAATTTGTTCCTATCGACGCATATGGTATGGCTGTGCTTTCAATTGGTCACTTAACTGGGGATAACAATACGCCAGTGGCTTGGCGTGGGCCGAAAGCGACAGGAGCGTTAATGCAGCTCTTTAACCAAACTTTATGGCCTGATCTGGATGTATTGGTCATTGATATGCCACCAGGCACAGGTGATATCCAGTTGACGCTTGCACAGCGTATACCGGTGACAGGTGCTGTGATTGTGACGACACCACAAAATGTTGCATTAATGGATGCGACCAAAGGCATTGAGTTGTTTAATCGTGTACATATTCCCGTGATGGGCGTGGTTGAAAATATGTCGACTCACATCTGTTCGAACTGTGGGCATGAAGAGCAAATCTTTGGTACAGGTGGTGGCGACCAACTTTCAGCCCAATACGACATTCCGCTCTTAGGTCGTTTACCGCTGAATGTACAAATTCGTGAAAATGCCGATGCAGGGAAACCATCTGTGATAGCAGGTGATGATGCTGCTGAAAGCTACATGGCGATTGCACAAAAAGTTGCAGATGCATTACCTCAGGCTGAAAAAGATAAAAACCGTATTTTCTAAGGGTGAACTGAAATTTAAGTTGATCGTATTAAAATCTGGCCTCGTGCCAGATTTTTTATAACGTGGTATTGGGAGTGTTTGAAAATTATGAGTACTGAACTTTAGACATTCAACGATGTCTATGAATTACACATCTAAAAAACGATTTGCACAATTTCTTATTTTTCCTGCGATTATAAGCCGTCTGCCAAGGATAAAATTCTTGAGGCATATCAAAGGATGTCGCGTTTGTACTTAGTTTTTACAAAATAGCTTTCACGATATTTCTATTATTTTGGCTAGGATCAATTCTTTGAACGGCAGTAACTGTACAAACGCATTGTGTCTTAGATTTTTTGCCAAATGTCCTCTGTTACAAGGGGCTTAGCATTGAAAAAATATAGAGGAACAAATAATTTTAAATATTATTTGAAGTCATTAAAACCCACCCATCAAATGAGGGTACGCCTTAGTCTAAGAAATTAAAAAGCCCGGTAATTACCGGGCTTTTTAATTGGTTTTTTAGGAGGAAAGAGACGGGTTTGCTTTACGTTTAGCAGTGATAATATTCACCGTAATTGCGATGATGACCATGATAATGCCTACAATATCTGTAATGGTTTCTGGAATAATCATACACAGCGCACCCACACCTAAAAAAATACGCCAGAACCAGTTGAGATAAGTCTTGAAATAACCTTCAACTGCGGAGCCTAAAGCGAGAATTCCTATCACTGAAGTGACAGTAATACTCACTATAGTTGTCCATGCAGGAAAGGCAAATTCTCGAGCATTGACTGCAACATTGGTGGTATCAATCATCAGCATGGCAGGGTTATAAACGAATAAAAATGGAACAATAAAACCAGCAAGAGATAGTTTTAAGGCCTGAAACCCAGTGCGCATTGGATCACCGCCTGCAATTCCTGCGCCCGCAAAGGCGGCAAGGGCAACTGGTGGGGTGATGTTTGCAAATAAACCAAAATAGAACACAAACATATGCGCGACTAATACAGGGATATCAAAGTTTGCGAGTGCTGGTGCTGCCATGGTGGCAGTAATGATATAGGCCGGAATAGATGGAAGCCCCATGCCTAAAATCATCGATGCAATCATGGTTAAAAATAAAGTGAGAAAGAGACTACCTGCACCTAAACTCATAATTGAAGAAGTCATTACTGAACCAAAACTTGTCAGACTTACTACGCCGATAATAATACCAACGACAGCACAAGCAGCCATCACAGATAATGATTGTTTGGCTCCATCAACGAGCGCATCTAAAATATCTTTTACACCCATTCGTGTTGATTTTCTTAAAGCTGCTACAAAGATGGTCAGGACGATGGTGTAGACAGCAGCATAGCTCACAGGAATATTTTGAAATAAGAAAAAGACCAGTGCCAAAATTGGAATAAGTAAATGTCCACGCTCTTTTAGAACTTCTTTTACTTTAGGTAAATCAGCTTTAGGTACGCCTTTCAGATCATCTTTACCCGCACGGAAATGAACTTGAGCCATGACGCCAAGGTAATACAATAAGGCAGGTAATAATGCGGCTAGTGCAATCGTGCCATAACTCACGCCAGTTGTTTCGGCCATAATGAAGGCACTCGCACCCATGACTGGCGGCAAAATTTGTCCACCGACGGATGCACTGGCTTCAACGGCACCAGCAAAATTCTTGTGATAACCAATTTTTTTCATCAATGGAATGGTAAATGAGCCTGTGCCAACAACATTGGCAACAGCAGTTCCATTAATACTGCCCATAAATCCACTTGAAATTACAGCAACTTTGGCAGGACCACCTTGTTTATGACCCGCCAATGCCATGGCAAGATCATTGAACAATTTCCCCATACCTGATTTTGCAAGAAAAGCACCAAAAAGGATAAATAAGAAAATAAAAGTGACGGATGCACCAATTGCCGAAGAATATAAGCCTTCGGTTTTTAAATACATATGTCCGAAAATGTCGCTGATGGTATAAGGGCGAGTAATTAATCGATCTGGCAACCAATCAAAGTGACTGATAAATGTATAGGTCAGGAAAATTAAACTTAAAATGGGCAGCATCCACCCCATGACCCGGCGAGTTGCTTCTATGACTAATACCACACTCATAATTGCAAACGCGATATCTAAGGTATTTGGAATACCACCTCGAGTGGTCATAATAGATTGATATTCTTTCCATAAATATAAAAAACTGAAGATGGAAAGCAAAGCCAAGAACCAATCGAGAAGTGAAATATGCTGTCGGGAGCTTGTTTGACGAGCTGGATAGAGTAAAAAAATGAGTGCTAGGCCAATAGCGACATGGGCTGCACGCTGTATTAACTCAGGTAAAGGATTAAACGTAATAAATAAATGAAATAATGAATAAAAGATCGCTACAAATGCAACAAAGTAGGTAACAGATTTGCTCATATTGATTCGAGTAACAGATTCCCGATCAAATTTTTCTAATATGGCTTGTTGTTGTTTCTCATCGAGTTGTTCTAATACAACTTTATCTTCTTTGGAATTCATAGGCATTCTCCAATCCACCAAGACTTCCATTTGGGTTGATATTGAACCGAGATGTTGACCAAACTATAGTCTGGGTAACTTTGAAAAATAGACCAAATTTTTTGGTCAGCGAGGATCGTGCCTTGCATATTTCTAGAAATCACCCAGTTGATTTCATCTATATTTTGATTGACCCGCATTCTAATCACACCATTTTTTTGAAACTCAATGGGATAATTTGAGGGTGTACCTGCACCAAATGAAATCAAATCGGTGTGGCGCAGTAAAAACTTATTCTTTTGACGCTGATATTGTTCAGACCAAGCCGTCTTTTCTACTGAATGCTTCCACTGTAAATCAAATTGATCAGTTGAAATTTTGCATATATCAGTTTCAACTCTAACCTGCGTATACAGTGTTGGATAGCTAGCATAGATTAAGAAGAACAATATAAAAAATGCAGTATAAACTGCATTTTTTTGAAGCTTATTATTTTTTAGCCACTTCATCATAGTAGCGTTTCGCGCCTGGATGTAGAGGCGCTACAAGGCCTTGTTGAGCACCTTCAAGCGTGATTTCTGTTGCTGCTTGGTGTGAAGTTGCCAATTGAGGCAAACTGTCAAAGAAAGTTTTTGTTAGTTTGTAGACATCATCATCCGATATATCTGTGCGAACAACTAATGCATTTTTAATTGCGGCAGTTTGAATGTCCGCAGTATTGCCATATGTGCCTTTTGGAATAATCATCGGTAAGAAATAACTTTGATCTTTAGCTATTTCTTTGACTTTATCTGCATTGATTGAAACTAACTGTAGATCAAAGCTTTGTTGAAGTTCCATGAGTGATGAATTTGGAATGCCACTGGTCAGGAATGCTGCATCAAGCTTGCCACCTTTTAAAGCATCAGCGGCTTCAGCATAGCCTAAATAATCAACTTTAATATCTTTATAGGTGATTCCAAAACCATTCAACAGTGTACGTGCATTTACTTCTACACCTGAATTTTGTGCACCTACAGCGATACGTTTACCTTTCAAATCTTCGATATTTTTGATCCCTGATTTTTTAGAGGTTACGATTTGTACGTAGTTGGGATAAAGCGCTGCGACTTGGCTGACATTCTCAACTTTACCATTTGCGAAACTTCCTGTTCCGTTCAGTGCTTCTGTTAAGCTGTCACTCATAACAAATGCCATTTCAACTTTATTCTGTTTCAGAAGGTTTAAGTTTTCGACGGATGCACCTGTAGTTTGAGTCTTAGAATTTACACCAAAGGTTTTGTTATAAATTTCTGCAAGACTTGTCCCAATCACATTGTAAGGTCCTGATGCTCCGCCAGTTGCAATGGTTACGAACTTGGTTTGAAGTTTGTCAGATGTAGCAGTTTCTGCGCTTTTTCCTTCCGTGGTATTTTTTGAAGTAGATTGATCATTTGAGCAAGCAGTAATACACGCCAAAGTAACCGAGAGTAACGTGAGTTTTGTCCATTGGTTCATAGAAACGTCCTTTTACACATAAATTTTGAATATTGATTTGATGAGTTTTAATTTTAATTTCCACTACTCAATTGAACATAACTTAATCAATTATTTTTGAAAAGTATTTTTTTTGATTTTTTAGTCTCCAATAAATAATGGTTATGCGTAAGAATGGCATGGAGCTATATCGTTTATTTTAATAATATTTTGTTACGTGTGAAAACTGTAGGGTATACATGGAATCATGTGAAATTTCTTTTATAAATATAAGTTCAAGATATTTCTTTGAATTGTAAGGTGCTCTGAATGACTGTTCAGCTAAGGTTTTGTTTTTCTATTTAAGTTACTGAATTTATAATTAAATAAGGAGTTTTTTATAAGCGTTTCTATTTTTTTATTTTGCTAATACGAAACAACTGAATTAATCTTCGCGGATTAAGTTTGAGGTCAAAGTATGATTTCATGGTTTTTTATTGGTCTAGTTATCAGTATTTTGTTAACGCCGGGACCAACCAATACGTTACTCGCATCTTCGGGTATTCAAGTTGGGCTACGTAAATCATTCCGACTCATTCCAGCGGAAGCCTTTGGTTATCTTATTTCGATTAGCCTATGGGGTTTTCTCATTGGTAAAATTTCCGTACATCTGCCTTTACTGCCGACCATTTTGAAATTGTTTAGTGCTGGCTATATTCTATTTTTGGCTATGCGATTATGGCGTACAGCAACTGTTGCTGAAAATTTTAATCAAAAGGGCATTCGTGCACGCGAACTTTTTGTTGCGACGTTATTAAACCCCAAAGCATTATTATTCGCATCTGCGATTTTTCCTGCATTGGCTTGGCAAAATGCGCAGTATTATGTAGCTCACATGCTGATCTTTTTGTTGTTGATCGTTCCTATTGCATTTTTTTGGACCTTCCTTGGTTCAGTTTTGGCATCGAATAAAATTAGTTGGCTCAATCAAGCCAATTTACAACGAACAGCATCGCTAGTCTTGGTTAGTTTTTCGATACCACTGAGTTATTCTGCGATTTTAAAACTTTAAATTGATTTGAAAATGACTAAATCCGCTTAGTTCGGCAAAGCTTATTTTCATTAAGTTGGATTTCAGTTAAAGTACCACGCAATAATTGATTTAAGTTTTTGGATAGAGATAAATGGCTATTAAGTCTGATCGTTGGATTCGCGAAATGAGCGAAAAACACGGCATGATTGAACCGTATGCAGAAAACCAAGTCCGTTATGATGAAAATGGCGAAAAGCTTATTTCGTATGGCGTGTCGAGCTATGGTTATGACGTGCGCTGTGCTCGTGAATTTAAAGTCTTTACCAATGTTCATTCAGCAATTGTTGACCCTAAAAACTTTGACGATAAAAGCTTTATTGATATCGAATCAGACGTTTGTATCATTCCGCCAAACTCGTTTGCACTAGCACGTACAGTCGAATATTTCCGTATTCCACGTAATGTGTTAACCGTTTGTTTGGGTAAATCAACCTATGCTCGCTGCGGTATTATTGTCAATGTGACGCCTCTTGAACCAGAGTGGGAAGGTCACGTGACTTTAGAATTTTCAAATACAACCAATTTACCTGCACGTATTTACGCGGGTGAAGGTGTCGCACAAATGTTGTTCTTTGAATCAGACGAAGTGTGTGAAACCTCTTATAAAGACCGTGGTGGTAAATACCAAGGTCAAACCGGTGTGACTTTACCTAAAGCTTAATCCTTCGGATTGAGTTTAAAAAAAGCGGGCGAATTAGCCCGCTTTTTTGTTGGGTCATTCATCGGAAAATAGACCATTCGGTGGGGAAGTTTTTGCAATTGAGTAATTATTCAGCATAATAAAAAGTTAAGTGACTGGTCTATCACAAGTCTCCATTTAAGGAATAAATGGACAATAACATCAAAGCCAGTTCTCAGGAATAAATATAAGAGAGATGCAGAGCATCTGATAAAAGGAAGGTCGAGATGACTCAATTCACCCAGGCTAAGTTATTCCGCCAGAGTTGCTTAGCAGCCGCAGTCAGCATGTTTGCTGCACCATCTGTTTATGCGCTTCAAGATTTATCAGATGAAGCACTTTCAGCCACAACAGGTGAAGGTGTTGCACTCACTTTAGAAAATTTCAAAATGGTCTTTCAAGGGCCAAATGACCGTTCTACGGCTTCTAGTTATGCGTCTGGTATGGTTGATCCTGGAAAAAACGATACAGGTTTTATTCGGATTATTCCTACTGGTGAAAACTATGAACAATTAGGGCAGCGCGCTTACGATAAAATCTACAAAGCAGCCTATGTTGATGCCTATCAGCAAGGCCGAGTTACAGGCTATAACGGTGTTTATGACTCAACTTTTACAAGTTCAAAAAGCACCTATGAGACCAATAATGCTACACGTATAACCAATGAAACCATCGCAACATATTCAACAGAATATCGTGGCCGATTAGTACAGTCTTATCTTGAATCGCCAACGATGCAGGCATATTACGATCAGCGTTATGCAGATTATAAAAATGGTACTATTATTTCGGGCTTAGAATCTGATGGAACAACAAATAAAACGTTGACAGCAGGTCAGGATAATAAATCTAAAGAATATGCACTGCAAAATACGTATGAGATGATTGAGTTACTATACGGTAACAATAGTACGGGTAATTTACCGACCACTTCGACTTTTTATAAAAATTATGTCTCAGGAAAAATTACACGTTCAAATCTTATTGATCCAACAAAAGATGCTCAGTTAAATGCCAAAGCGGCAGAAACCCTCAATCAGTTGGCAACAGACTATGCCAAGCTTGAAGCTCAAAAGGCAAGCGATGCAGCATTAGCAACGGTGAAAAAAAATGCTGAGATTACAGCCAAACAAATTGCATCTACTGCAACCGTATCGAGCCTCAGATCGAAAGCAGATGTTTTTATTTATGGTTTAGCATTATCCAATAGCAAAGACAAAAATGGAAAAAGTTCATTAGCAACGCGCTATACAGACCAAGGTTTTAATTGGGGTACAGCAGAAAACCCGTGGCTTTTTCATGCAGGAAATCAAGATGTTGAACAATTTGCGAAAGATAATAAGGGGAATGTTGGTTACTTAGCCATTGAGGCACCATTAAAGAAAATTGCAGCAGATGATGCATCTAATAACATCAAACTTGGTTTGTGGATGGATGTATTTTCACGGTCGTTGAATTCAAGCAATGTCGTCGATCCGATTACCGGTGCGCCGACTAGCGGCTTAGATAAAGACTATCGTTTACGTACTCAAATTGTTGCGAATGGCCTGAGTTTTAATGGATCACAAGTTCGAATTTTTCAAACCCTAAAATCTACAAATACAAATTACAACCAAACCTTAGGTTTAGCCAGTTTAATTCGTATTAATACCAATGATCGTGCTGAGTCACTGAGTATCAATGATGGAGATTTGGATGCTCGCGGCATGCGTATCAGTACAGCTGCACGCCCTGAATTGGATGATGGAACAGCAGCGACACCAGCGATGGATCGATCTGCAGCTCCAATCTTTCATGAAACTGAAGGTCTATATTTATATAGCCCAAATATCAATTTAGTTTTAGGAAATATGTATCAGCCCTTTATTGTGGGTTCAGAAGGTCGAAATATTATTTTGGAAGTGACACGTATTCCAAATGTACCTTCTATTTACAGTAAAATTTATACTTACTATACGGATATCGCTGGTAATACCACAGGTACATCGGGTTTAAATGCCTCAGACTTTAAAGGATCAACCTGTAACGTCTATAGTTGTGGCACGGAGTTAAAAGCAAACTCTTCAGATGCGACAGCACTATATCAAGGACGTAATGCAACACACAGTAGCATTGCGATCGGTACAGTAGAGCGCTTGCCTGGTAATCTGTTGAATGCAAAAAGTACGGATACGGCGACAGGTGTGGTGTTTAAAGGTGTCAATGGACAAAGCACGAATTTAGGATCTGTTGCCATAGATGGCGTATTGATTCAGCACTTAAAAATAAGAACAACAGGGCTGTAGGAGAAATCACATGTATAAAATTTTATGCGCTGTTGTTTGTGCTGCACTGACACAAACTCATGCAGGTTTAGTGTCTATGGATAATAGGGAACTTACCGCTGCAACCGGTCAAGGCGGTGCAGATCTCAGTTGGACGCTTTCATTAAACCATCAATACGCCAATGATATGTCAAAAAACAACATATCAATCATGGATGCGAATGGTAAAACTACTCAGGCTTTTTATGGATATCAATGTTCATCCAATGAATTTTGTCGTTTAGCACTTGCGCCCAATAATCATGTGGATGCGAATGGTAATAAGAAATGGTTGGTGTTTAAACAGTTTCAAGGAACGTTACAAATCGATCAATTTTCTTTAGATGGCGTGACGATCATCAATCGTGAAGGTAATCCACAAACGGCTATGCAGCTGACATTTTATGATAATAAACCATTAAAAATTAGAAATTTAGGTTTTGCTACCTTGGCAGTAGAAACAGGTACGACAGGTAAGGAGGGGTATGAAAATACCAGTACTTATACGACCTATACTGAAAAGAAAGCGGACGGAACGACAACAACTTTAGCAGTACCTGATTTTGATCGTGGTGCAGAACAAGGATTTATGGGTGTTAATGTGCATGGCAATATGCATATGAGTGGAAAGTTAAACATCTTCAGTTTTAACTGTACTGGAAATGGTGCAGGTCGCTGTTAATCAGCTGTGACTGAATATAAGGATATAGTGATGAAAAAAATAACAACTTTAACGGCACTCGCAACCAGTATTTTACTTGCTCAACATGCATATGCTTTTGAAGCGATGACCGATGAAAGCTTGGGTGCAGTTACGGGCCAAGATGGCATTTCGATTACCCATGAAGTTTCTAGAGTAAAAGTCGATCAGTTGAATTGGGTTGACCCGACCGACCAAAATAAGATGAAAATGGGTTTGCACAATGTACAAATAGATGGCGTTGGACAAAGTACCATTAGATCAAAATTAGATTTTGATGTGGGGACGACGGATGCAGGTGTAGGTATGCGTATTGCAGCCAGTGTCAGCCCATTTACGGCTGTTGCACAAAATATTATGCTGCTGTGTCAAGGTGCAACGTGCCAAACGCCTGCGCAAAACTTAGGTTCGCTTACGATTGCAACAACTTCACCTTTAAAAGTATTACTTGAAACCAGCAATGGTCTATTTAACCGTAATGATGCGGCTTATATGGAATTTCAATTGCAAAATGCCAGTATTAGTCATGGTATGAATGGACATAGCGTAACCTTAAAGGACTTTAACTTTAACTTTGCTGGTTCAGGTTATATGTATGTGGCTGCTGATGAAGGCATTGTTCTCACTACAAAATCTACAGGGAGCAAAGACCATGCTGTCAATTTGGGGCGGGTCAAGGACACATCAGATGTGCATAGCTCACGTAGCGATGCAACAAACCCCGGCGTTAATATCGATCTACGTTACGGTACCGATGGTGGTGCACAGCGCAATTTAATTCGTATGGGAGCATCGGGTGCTGTCACTAATGCACGAGTGGCCTTAAATGCCAATCAAGACGGAATTAAAGATTTTGGTCTAGCAACGAAGGCTTCTGGATATGAGTCCGTTGGTTCAGGTGGTTTACATTTAGGTGTGCGCGCGGATTTCACTTCAAAGGATGATCCGAGTCTTGTTGCAGGTCAAGCACCAACAACCTTAGAAATTGGCCATACGGGTATTGGTAGTTATGCCATTGAGTTTTCAAATTTAACGTCTTTAGTTGCTGATAAAAATGCCTATATTGATTTTGGCGATATTTATATCAATACCATTCAAGCGAAAAGCCTTGATTTTCTAGTGAATGATAAATTAAAAGCGACATTAGGTTTAACCAATAATGTTCTGACCCAAAACCTGTCAAATCAAACGGCAGGTGGAAATTTTGCACTTGTGGCGATTCGTGGTATGGATTTTCAGTCCATCGCACGTACAGCACGATTTATTTCTGATAACTCAATTGCTGCAATTGCAAGTAATGACAATAGTTGGGGGATTGGTATTCCAATTTACAATATGAATGCCAATGTTGCATTATCAGAGAAAAAATACAGTTATAAAAATACGACTGAAAAATCAGGTATTGGCTATAACCTCGTGATGAGCACGGATGGTTATGGTGTTGATAAAAAAACAGAAACACCAAGTACGACCTCTATTATCTTGATCGATGGTAAAAAAGGCTTAAATGGCCAAGAAGTCAATTATTATGCAGGCTTGCGAAACATCAATGCGCTGATTCAATCTGATGGTGTGATTGGCTATGAAAATGACGGTATCTATGTACGTGCAGATAATTTATTGATTGCAGCCAATGCCGAGTTAGCGATTGGTCAACTTCCGGGTTCAACCTATAACTGTGCGACTACAGCTTCTGTCAAATGTGGGACAACAGTACCTTTAGATAATTTCTCTAAACGTGATGATGTGTTGACGAATATTGCGTTTAAGCTCGATGGTAAGGGGGAGCTATTTATAGTACCGGGTCTAAATGACAGTGCAGAAAATAATTATTTGTCTTTCCGTGGAAGCTTTGAATTTAAAGCCTTAACAGATGCTGAAAAGAAAGATCAAAAAGTTATGGGAAGCTATTTAAGTTTGATGAATGAAGATGTAAATGCTAGCGGTGTCGTTTCAGCTTCAAGTATCAATATTAATAAAATGCAGGGTGAACTCGGATTTGATGCTCGGATTAAAATGAAGCAAGATTCGGTAGAGTTTGATAATCAGGTGAAATTTAATCCGACCAATAATATGTCTAAAGCATTTCGTGCAGAAGTTTCGATGTTAACAAATGGCAATATGCAGAAGATGGCTGATATAGCCCTAACCGGTGGAACAATGCGAAGTACGATGGGGATTACTCCGCGCTAGTCAATTTAAATCAATAACAAATAAATAAAATAACGAACAGGGAATTTGTTATGAAAAAGAAGTTAATCAGAGGTTTGATATTCTCGACATTTGCGATGAGTAGCTTATCTCATGCAATGATGGCTTTAGATGATGAAAGCTTATCAAAAGTTGATGGTCAAGCATTACTCTCCATGGAATATACGCAGGGGTATAATTCTGTGGATGAGAGTGGACAAGCCGTAGACCAATCCAATGTCGGCTTTTATAAGCTTGGTTTAGAAGCTGAAATGGAGCTCAATGCCAATATTAAAAAGCTGCAATTGGGTTGTGGTGGTGCAAATGGCTCAGGTGCTTGTGATATTGATATCGATCATATTTCATTGAGTGGATTGCCTGTAAATAGCAATTATACGTCTGATGAACGTGCGGCAACTTCTGCTTTGTTGACCAATCCTTTTATCGAAATTGCAATTAAAGATCCCAAATCAGCTGCAACTCGTGAAGTGATGGGCTTTCGTCTGAGCGCTGAAAAAATTTCTGGGTTAATGACATTAGGTACAGAAAATAGTAATACACCCAATGGTATCAACACCTTTAGTGGGTATATGAAAACCAAAGCGTCTGCGGGTGTTGCAACAACTGCCGAGCGTGTGATGGACTATGCTTCTACGCAGCAATACATTGAAGGGGCTGTTAAGGGGACATTATTTGGTGCTGAAGTTGATCTACCGCTTCACTACAAATCAGATAATTATTCCTTTAATTTAAAATCAACCACAGCACCTTTTACAATTCCAGCCACTGTCGTGAGCGGGAATAGAATTAAGGATAATATTGCGGTATTAAAAGGCACAGGTACAGTTGATCGTCTAGATTTTAGTGGTCCATTAGAAGCTCAGATCTCTCTACTTGGGTTAAATATTAATTTGAATAAAGACGTAACAGGCTATCTTACTGGACTACAAACCGATATTACGGTAAATCAAAGTTTAGGTTTGATCCATGCACTTTATCTAAATAACCCTGCTTCGTTATCCTTACAAGCTCAAAAAATACTCTGGCCTGGTGCTGCAGTTGCAGCAGAAAGAGGTTGGTGGTTGGCGATGGAAGATGAGGTCGATTTGGGGAGTATTACACCTTCAGATAAAGTGGCGATTACGGATGAAGTGTTGAAACAAACGATCGCTGGAATTAACCATGACTTAAGTACCAATGTTCGTAATTGTGGAGATTTAATCTTTGGTTGTGTTGCAGGTTCGGCTTTAGATGTTAAAGAAATTAAAAACCCGTCATTAATTGATTTCCCATTAAACAATTTAAAACTTTCTGGACAGGAGTTTCGTTCTAACTGCTTCGGCGGGCTGAAATTCTGTTAAGGCTTAAAGTATTTAATATAAAAAAATCCCGCACTTAGCGGGATTTTTTTATATTTAGCGCAAATTATTTTGCAATTTTCGCTAAAAGGTCTTCTTTACTGAGGTTGCTTGATTCTTCATCACGGCGACCTTTGTACTCAAATGTACCAGCATCCAAACCTTTCTCACCAATAACGATACGGTGTGGAATACCTGTTAACTCGATATCAGAGAATTTAACACCTGGACGTTCATTACGATCATCTAGAAGAACATCATAACCAGCAGCAGTTAATTCTGCATACAGTGCTTCAGCTGCTTCTAACGTGCGCGGTGATTTATGCGCATTCATTGGCACAATAGCAACTTCGAAAGGAGCAATTGCAGACGGCCAAATAATCCCTTTGTCATCGAAGTTTTGTTCAATTGCAGAAGCAACAACACGGGTTACACCAATACCATAGCAACCCATAGTCACAACGAGAGGTTTGCCGTCTTCACCTAAGACTTTACAGCCAAGTGCTTCAGAGTATTTTTGACCCAACTGGAAGATATGACCAACTTCGATACCACGTTTAATCAAGATTGTACCTTGACCGTCTGGAGAAGGGTCACCTTCAACAACATTACGAAGGTCATAAACTTCGGTGTATTGTGCATCACGTTCCCAGTTTACACCTACAGCATGTTTATCGACTTGGTTTGCACCAGCAACAAAGTCTGAAAGTACAGACGCTGCACGGTCAACAATAACTGTAATGCCTTTTTCGGTTAAGCCTTGAGGGCCACAGAAACCAGCCGTTAAACCTAAGTCAGCCAATTGTGCTTCAGTTGCAAAGGCCAATGGAGCAGCAATTAATGGGTGTTTTTCAGCTTTAATTTCATTCAGTTCATGGTCGCCACGTAGGAATAAGGCAACCACTGGCGCAGCTTTACCTTCTTCAGCAACACCTTGAACCAACAATGCTTTTACAGATTGAGCAGGTTTTGATTTAAGGAATTCAGAAACATCAGCTATGGTTTTTTGATTTGGTGTATCAATAATTTCAAGTGCTTTAGTCGGAGCAGCACGTTCACCAACTAGTACGGCTTCAGCCATTTCTACGTTAGCAGCATAATCTGACTCTGTAGAGAATGCGATGTCATCTTCACCGCTAGAAGCAAGTACGTGGAATTCATGAGAACCCGAACCACCAATTGAACCTGTATCCGCTTGAACTGGACGGAAATTTAAACCTAAACGCGTGAAAATCTTGCAGTAAGCTGCATACATGTTGTCATAGGTTTCTTGTAAAGAGGCTTGGTCAACATGGAAAGAATAGGCATCTTTCATGATGAATTCACGTGAACGCATCACACCGAAACGAGGGCGGATTTCGTCACGGAATTTGGTTTGTACTTGGTAGAAGTTTGCAGGCAATTGCTTATAGCTTTTCAACTCATTGCGAGCAAGATCTGTAATCACTTCTTCATGTGTAGGGCCAAGTACAAAGTCATTGTTATGACGGTCTTTAAAACGTAAAAGTTCTGGACCATATTGTACGAAACGACCTGATTCTTCCCATAAAGATGCGGGTTGAGTGACAGGCATCAGGACTTGAAGTGAACCAGCACGATCCATCTCTTCGCGGATAATCGCTTCAACTTTATTTAATACGCGAACGCCCATCGGCAGCCAAGTGTATAAACCTGAAGCCAATTTACGAATCATCCCGGCACGAAGCATAAGCTGATGTGAAATAACTTCAGCATCGTTTGGGGTTTCTCTTAACGTTGCAAATAAAAAGCGACTCGCGCGCATGGAAACTGTCCTAAAAAATTAAGCGTTAAAGTGGAGAGTATACAATAAAAAATGAGGTGAACATTTTCCAAAGTCACCTCATTTTAGATTTTGTCATTATGACATGATTTTTTTGGCCTGACGTGCAAGGAAGTTTCGGAAATCATCCAAATAGGTAAAAATCACTGGAACAACCACGAGTGTCAGTAAGGTAGAAGTAATCACTCCGCCAATCACGGCATGTGCCATTGGCGCGCTTTGTTCACCGCCTTCACCTAGACCAAGTGCAAGCGGAACCATACCCATCACCATTGCACTGGTGGTCATTAAAATGGGGCGTAAACGGGTTTTACCTGCTTCAATAATTGCGTCATAACGATCTACACCATGATCCATGGCTTTTTTAATAAAGTCGATGAGTAGAATTGCGTTCTTTGTCACCAAGCCCATGAGCATAATAATCCCGATAATGGAAAAGAGGTTCATGGTTGAATTAAATAAGAATAAGGCTAAGAACACCCCAATCAATGATAAGGGCAATGAAGCCATAATGGCTGCAGGGTGAATGAAGCTATTAAATTGTGAACCCAAAACAATATAAATAAATACAATAGAGAGGGTAATCGCTGTCATTGCATAACCCGCAGACTCAGCCATATCTTTATTGGCACCTTGCGTGACAAAACTATAACCTGGTGGCAAGTCGAAGTTTTTCTCTATCTCATTGATTTCGGCACCAATATCACCCGCAGGACGTCCTGCTGTGTTGGCTTCAACCATTACTTCACGTGCCAGATCACGACGGTTAATTTGTGAAGCACCAAGTGTTTCTTCAAAGCTTGCCACACTTGCCAATGGAACTAAAATAGGTAAGCCTGCAGCATCGGTTTTTTGTGATGTGATGTACATGCTTTGAATGTCAGTTGGCAGACGACGCTGATCTTCAGTGAGTCGTAAATTTACATCATAGGTTTCGCCTTTATCATCCTTCCACGTTGTTACATTATCACCCGCAAGAAGAGGGCGTAATACATTGGCGATTTGATTGACGGATAAACCTAAATCACTGGCTAAAACGCGATTGATATGTACACCTAAGGTCGGTTTAGGTTCTTTGAGTGAGCTTTCTAAGTCGACAATACCTTCGACTTTGGCAACTTCAACCAAGAATCGATCTGAAATGCGTTGTAACTCATCTAAGTCTGGTCCTTTAATCGAGATCATTACCGGCTTTTGGCCGCCCGATACTGTTTCATCAGCTGAGGCAATCGAGGTAATGGTAATACCTGCTACATGTTTTAAGCGGGTACGGAATTCATTGTTGAGATCCGTTAATGTTTGACTACGCTCCGTACGTGGTGAAACAGTGACACGAATGCTAGCATGGTTTTTACCCCGATCAGTGGCACTATTAATTGCACCATAAGTGGCTTTGACTTCTGGATGTTGGCGAATGATACGATCTACTTGCTTAAGCTTAGCCTGCGAATATTCAAGGGTTGCATCAATTGGTGTTTCAAATTTGATCCGAATTTCACCTTTGTCTGGTACGGGTACAAATTCAGTTCCGATCATTTTGGATAAACCTAATGCACCAAATAAAGACGCGACGGCGATTAAAAGGGTAATGAGCCTAAATTTTAAAGCAAGCTTGAGTAATTTTTCATAATGATGGCTTAGGTTGTCGAGCTTGCCCGAAATCCAGTTAAAAAAACGTTTGATTTTACCCGGCTTTTTATTTGGATCTTGGCGCTCTGCCCAGTGAGCAGACAACATCGGGTCAAGGGTGAAACTCACAAACATTGAAATCAGTACAGCGGTACTGACGGTTACACCAAATTGATAGAAGAAACGCCCAATAATGCCGCCCATAAATGCCACAGGTAAAAATACCGCGACAATGGTCAATGTTGTGGCCAATACAGCTAAACCAATTTCTTTCGTGCCGTCGAGTGCAGCGGTGACGTGGTCCTTGCCCATATCGGCATGGCGGACAATATTTTCGCGTACTACAATAGCATCATCAATCAGGAGACCGATACTCAGTGAGAGAGCTAGTAGGGTCATCATATTGATGGTAAAACCAAAAATCCAAACAAAGGTGAGGGTACCTAGTAGTGAAATCGGTAGAGTTAAACCTGTAATGGCTGTCGAACGAAATGAGCCGAGAAATAACAATACAATGAGTACCGCAAGTACTGCACCTTCAATTATGGTACGTGCCACGTCTTTAATGCTGCCACGAATACCTTTTGAAGAATCAACCACAATTTCTGCGGTCGTGCCTTTCGGCAATTGCTGTTGGATTTTACTTAAGGTTTTACGGGTATTATCAACTACCTCAATCACATTAGAGTCCGAACTTCTCAGAATGTCGACAGCGACGGCTGTTTTACCATTCAGATAAGCACTCGACTCCATTTCAGCTTGGCTATCTTCTATTTCGGCAATTTGTTTGAGATAAATCGGCGCGCCATTTTTATTGGCAACCACTAAATCACCGAATGAGTTTGGGTGAATAACCCGAGATTTAATTTCGACCACCAATTCTGAATTCTTTTGCTTTAAAGTCCCCCCCGGAACTTCAATATTTTCAGATTTTAGGGTGTTTATAACTTGGTCTATCCCAATCCCGAAACTTTGTAATTTTTGCGGATTTACTTGAATACGAATTTGACGCTGCGCATCACCCAATAAATTGACCGTACCGACACCGGGAACTGTTCTGAGTTGTGGCACAATCCGTTGATTCAGATAGGAACTCAAATCACGTAAAGACATGTCCTTCGATTCAAAAACAATCGACATAATTGCACTGGCAGTAGGGTCATAACGTTCTACGATGGGGTCATCAATTTCATCACGAAATTGTGCGGTTACTGGTGCAATTTTATCTCGAATATCCTGTGCAGCTACAGAGGACGAGACATCTAGATTAAATTCGACAATAACCGTGGATAAACCTTCACTGGATTGAGAAATGACTTGCTTGAGGCCTGAAATGGTATTGATCTGATCTTCAAGTTTCTTGGTGATTTCAGATTCGACAGACTCAGGAGAAGCACCCGGATAGTTGGTGTAGACAACAACAAAAGGGAAGTCGACATCAGGAAACTCTTCAACACCCATACGTTGCCAAGATGCGAGTCCTAGTACCATCAGACAGAACATCATCATGATGGTGAAAACAGGATATTTCACACTAATTCGGGTTAACCACATAACAACTGTCCTGCCTTATTCTTTTAATTTTGGCTGATACTTACATCTTGTTTGATATCTGAATCATTAAATTTAATTCGGCTGATCAGATCACTATTTTGTAAGCCCTGAACAATCGCGGTGTTATTGCTATAACTCTGATTCAAAATTTGTACAGGTACTTTGGCAATTTTATTTTGACGTATGACCCAGACATAAGGTTGGTCTTTTAAACTTTGAATGGTGTCGAGTGGAATTTTTTGGCCTGAAATGTTATCTGTACCTAAGATGTGACCTTCGACAAAAGCACCAATACTTAATGATGTAATGGTTTCATTTGGGGCTGCAAAAAATTCAATTTGACGACTGGCTTGATCGGCAATCGGTGAAATTCGGCTGATTTGTGCTGTGAGTAAATTGCTATTGCCTTGGATGTTATATTCAATCTTTTGTCCAATTTTCAGCGCTGCCTGCTGATCACTTGGTAATTTGGCTTGAATTTCTAATTGGTCTGGATTGACGATTTCAAAAAGGGTTTGTCCGGCAGCAACCGTTTGTCCCGGTTCAACATCACGTTTGGTAATCACGCCTTGGATAGGACTATAAATGGTGCCGTCTTGATTGGCTTTACGTGCAATATCGACATTGGCTTGTTGGGCACGAACATTTTCCATTTGAGCTTGGTAATCGACACGACTTTGTTCAAACTCTACTTTGGAAATAAAGCCTTGATTCAGCAAACGCTGTTTGCGCTCCATCATTAGTTTGGCTTGATTGGCTTGAGCTTGCGTGGATGCGAGGTTCGCTTGAGATTGAGCAAGACGTGCTGCGTTGTCTTGATTATTTAAATGCACCAATACTTGGCCTTTGCTGACACGTTGTCCGACCTCTGCATTAACATTGGTTGCAGTCGCAGTGACTTGGGCTTGAATACTGCTCTGATTGACCGCCCGAATGGTGCCTGTAAAGGCCGTTTTTGAAATTGCGTTGCCTTGTTCGATCGTGACCAGATCTTGTTGAATCAATTCAATCTTATTTTCTGGTTTTACACTTTGCTGCGAATCTTCTTTTTGACATGCAGCCAAAGTCAGGCTTATGCAAAGCAGGCTAAGCTTTAAAAATGGGGATGATTGCTGTGCAGATTGCATAATGGTCCTTATATCAGCGGTCTACAAAAGCAATTGAATAACAAGTTTATTCCATCGCTTTTAAACGCGTAATAATTCTGTCGTATTCAGCTTCTGTATTTCGATAGCGAGTTTGTAACGATTGAATGTATTCTTTTTTCGCTACCATATTTTTTTGATTATTATCCAACATTGTTTTTAATTTTGCCGGAACGGTTTCACCTTTTCGAAAATGTTCACGTTCTTGGCGAACAAATAATACACGATCATTTTGTAATTGTTTTAATTGTTCTTGTTCAAACACGATCTGTTTACGTATACCAGTCAGTGCATCACGCTTTTTAATGGCCGCAGTTCGGCTATTGGTATAGGCTTTTTTAAGTTTGATATCTGAAGCTTGCTGACGTGCTTGGGCAGCACGCTGAGGAGCTTGTCTAACGTCCGCTTCAGCATTGTAGGGGCGGTTACGTTTAATCACTTGCATATTTTGATCAAGTGCTTCATAACCATAGCGGATGTGATTTGGTGTCACATTGGTACTGATGTTTGCTATGCCTTTACTGTCATAGTAACGATACCAAGTCGCCTTTTGTGGTTGCTGCGTATTGGTTGGTGCAGCAAATAAAAGCGGGGTATAAGCCAGTAAACAAGTCGTCAGAATGACTTTTTTTGAGAAATGTTTAAGGCCAATCAAGTGAATTTTTTTTGTAAACGGACTCAACCTTGTACTCCCCAGTTTAAAGTTGACTAAATTACTTATTTTAAAGTAATAATCTTGCTATAATATGCTTAATTAAGACAATTAAATACTATTCCAAGTTAAAAAAAAATCGTTGGTCATCGGAAAGTGTGAAGCAGTTAATAAAAACAAGAAATCTTGTGTGTTTGCGCAGAAAATGTTCATTGAAAACGCAAGTAAAGATATGTTAAAAATGTTCACAACTTGTAAATAATAATGCTGCTAACTTAATTGTTTGTACATCCTCAATGGGTAGGGTCAATAAATGGACGATAAATTCCAAAATCTAAAAGTCATGGTAATTGATGATTCAAAAACCATTCGTCGTACGGCCGAAACGCTGCTTCAGCGTGAAGGATGTGAAGTAGTCACTGCTGTAGATGGTTTTGAAGCACTTTCAAAAATTGCAGATGCGAATCCAGATATCGTATTTGTCGATATAATGATGCCACGTCTTGATGGCTATCAAACTTGTGCCCTGATTAAAAACTCTCAAAATTATCAAAATATTCCTGTGATTATGCTTTCAAGTAAAGATGGTTTATTTGATCAGGCGAAGGGTCGTGTTGTAGGTTCGGATGAATACTTGACTAAGCCATTCAGTAAAGATGAATTGCTGAATGCAATCCGTAATCACGTTACAGCTTAATTAGATTTTTTATTTTTTGGGGAAAAAGCATGGCACGTATCCTAATCGTTGATGATTCACCAACAGAAACATTCCGTTTTAAAGAAATTTTAGGTAAACACGGATTTGAAGTGATTGAAGCTTCAAATGGGGCAGATGGGGTGACGATGGCTCAAGCTGAGTTACCTGATTTGGTCTTGATGGATGTGGTAATGCCGGGTGTGAATGGATTCCAAGCAACACGTCAAATTGCACGTGGTGCGACCACCAAACATATTCCGATTGTCATTGTAAGTACCAAAGATCAGGCAACTGACCGTGTTTGGGGTAAACGCCAAGGTGCTTCTGATTATCTAACTAAACCTGTAGACGAAAAACAATTAATTGATGTGATTAAGCAACACCTCAATGCAGGATAAAGCTCTATGGCAGCAAATGGATTTATCGAATTACTTCGAATCGCAAAACGAGGAAACAAAAACTACGTTTCCACTGAAAATGAAGTAAACCGATGGTCAGGCATTGCTTTTGAGATGATGGGGCAATATTACGTTGCTCCTTTAGGTGAAGTAGCTGAAGTGATCTACCCACCAAAATATACGCCAGTTCCCAACACCCAACCTTGGGTGATGGGATTAGCCAATATTCGGGGACGCTTACTTTCTTTGTCTGACCTAGCACAATATATAACCGGTCATCGAAGTAGTTTTTCACCCACTCAAAAAGTTTTATGTATTAGTCATAATGACCATTATGTCGGTTTGGTAGTCGATCAAGTTTTGGGTATTCAACACTTTAATAAGAAAAGTTATTTTTCTAAACATAATGAGTTGGATCGAAATTTACAGGAATATTGTCAGGGGTATTTCCACCAGCATAACCAGCAGTGGAATGTATTTCTCTTCAGTCGTTTACTGCAAAATCCAAAATACATGAACGCATCTATAAAATTTATAAATTAATTGTCGCGCACGAACGAAAGAAGGCGTAATCGGGGAGAAGCTGAATGGGCTTTAAACTTAAAAAGAAAAATACGGGTGAAAGCACCAGTGGTCGTAAAGGCGGTAATGCTTTTCTGGCAAAACTGCAATCACAGACAGATCAATTATCTCGAGTTTTTGGTGATAGTGAAAAATCCAAACCATTTATTTATGGTGCGATTGGTTCATTAGTACTGGCAACGATTATTTTATTATACCTATTCTATAGCGTTCCTCGCGGTAACCAATTAACGCAAAGTTTGGGTGAACTCCGTCTTCTTTCGCAAACAATTTCGCGTCAAGCAACTGAGGCAACTGCTTCAGGTACTGAAGATGCAATGAAAAAATTAATTGCCTCTCAAGATTCGTTCAAAGAAAACTTAGAAACTGTAAAAGACATTCATGCAAATACAGATGCGCTGAAATCTGTAGATACGCAGTGGGCTGAGGTTTCAAAAAGTATTGACTTGATTACTTCGCAACAAAAAATCATTAATAAGTTATATGACACGAACATCGCGATTGGTGAAACCATTCCGGGGATTCAGGCGGAATATAACTTGATGGTCGACCAAATGGCACGTCAAGACATGCCTTCGAACCAGGTGGTGATTGCGAAAAACCAGGTATTCATTGCAGAACGTATTTTACGTTCGATCAGTTCGGTGCTTTCAGGTTCTGATAGCTCACGTGAGTCTGCAGATGACTTCAGTGCCGATACTGAAACCTTCGGTTTGTACTTAAATGCCCAATTGGATGGTAGTACAGAGCTTGGTGTACAACGTATTGAAAGCCCTGAATTACGTGAGTCACTTGAAGGCATTAAAGCTGAATATGACGATGTATTAAAATCAGCGGCTGCGACAATTTTGAAAAACTCAACGCAAATTGTGAACGTACGTAAAGCATCTTCACAAATTTTTGCTGAGTCAGACAAATTGTTGGACAACTTAAATCAATTGTCTTCTAGCACAGGCTTGAAAACCATTTTACCTGCGGTACTGTTGATTCTTGCTTTAACAGCCTTCTTGATCTGTGTGTTCAAACTTCTTTCTTTACGTGGTCAATCGGATAAATTCCGTGTAACCCGTCTTCAAGAAGAATATGACCGTAACCAGAACGCGATTTTACGTTTACTCGATGAAATTGCCGATCTTGCAGACGGTGACTTACGTTCGTATGCGACGGTATCTGAAGACTTTACGGGTGCGATTGCCGACTCGATTAACTTCGCAATCGACCAATTACGTGACCTTGTATCGCGTATTACAGAAACTTCTCAAGAAGTTGCACAATATACGGCGAATACGCAGGGTATTACCAACCAGCTTGCAGAAGCATCTGAGCATCAGGCGCAAGAGATTGCTGGTGCATCTGCCGCGATTAACGAAATGGCAATGTCGATTGACCAAGTATCTTCGAACGCTGAAGAATCAGCTGTCGTAGCAGAACGTTCAGTACAAATTGCTGCAAACGGCGCAGATGTCGTAAACCGTTCAATTGAAGGTATGGACACGATTCGTGAGCAGATTCAAGAAACTTCAAAACGTATTAAACGTTTGGGTGAGTCTTCTCAAGAGATTGGTAACATTGTCGCACTGATTAACGATATTGCCGACCAAACGAACATCTTGGCATTAAACGCAGCAATTCAGGCGTCGATGGCGGGTGAGGCAGGTCGTGGTTTCGCCGTGGTAGCGGATGAGGTACAGCGTCTTGCGGAACGTTCAGCGTCTGCAACCAAACAGATTGAAGGCTTGGTAAAAACCATTCAAACGGATACTAACGAAGCCGTAATTTCAATGGAACAAACGACTTCGGAAGTTGTACGTGGTGCGAACTTGTCTAAGGATGCCGGCGTAGCACTGGATGAAATTCAGTCTGTATCGGGTAACTTGGCGAAACTGATTGCAAACATTTCGGATGCTGCAAAACTTCAGTCTGCTTCAGCAGGTCATATTGCGACAACGATGAACGTTGTACAAGAAATTACCTCGCAAACCACCAGTGCAACATTTGATACTGCACGTTCGGTATCTGAATTGGCGAACATGGCTGAATCATTACGTGAATCTGTATCTGACTTTAAACTCCCAGAGTAAGTCAGGCGCAAACCTGCAGTACCTTAGCTACGGTTAGGGTACTGCACCGATTACAGATAACACATCGATAAGGTGAACTTAACGTCACAGTTAAGTCTTAGGTGATGGTTACAATTAAGTTTGAGCAACCTTCTTGGTGGCAAAACATAAGAAGCCTTAGCTATGAAAGAAATATTAAAAAATTTAGTTGAAACAACTACGCTTCCTGAAGATAGTTATCTTGATCAAGATGCAGAAATTTTAGAGATTTTTGTTGAAGAAATAGAAGAGATCTTTGAAGAGCTGGCGGGTTTATTTACAACTTGGTTGGAAAATCCACAAGATAAAGACACTTTAACGACGATTCGTCGTCATTTCCATACCCTGAAAGGTTCGGGTCGTATGGTCGGGGCAAAATCGGCGGGTGAAACTGCATGGGCAGTTGAAGATACGCTGAACCGTGTTATTGCGGGTTCGGTACAGTTAACGCCGACCGTTCAAAAGTTTGCACAAACAGTTTTAAATGTTTATCAATATAAGCTCTATCCACTGTTTAAAAATGTTGCCGAATTAGATGTTGACTTACGTCCATTGGTTTTAATGGGGCAACAATTACAACAAAATATCAGCCTTGAGCCTGCACTCGAAGAATTATTAAAACTGGCAGATCAATTAAAATCTGAAGATGATGTCACTGGTTTAGAACTGACTGATGTTGAAGCTACGTCACCTGTAGAAGTGCTTGAAAGCACGATTGATGTGGTCGTTGAATCAGAACTTGCTCCTGAACAAGTGGATGCAGATGCGTCACTGGTCGAAGAGACAGTGAGCATTTTTATTGAAGAAGCTGAAGAACATCTACAAACGATTGATCAGTTCCTCCAATCTGATGACAGTAAATCACAAGACTATAATGGCTTGATTCGCGCGCTACACACCTTGCGTGGTAGTTCGTCGATGGCGCAAATCGAAGAGATTTTTGAAGCCAGTTCAAAAGTTGAAAACTTATTCAAAACCTTATTGCAAGACGAAATCGTATCGAGCTCGAAAGAAACTGCTTTATTGATTCAATATGCTGAATTTGTTCGTGATTATTTACACGTGCTGCGTTCAGGAGATAAGGCAAATCTTGCGTCTATTTATGAAACCTTTAAAGCCGCTTGGGATGATTATGGTTTTGCAAGCCAAGATCAATTGGCGCCTGAAGATAATCCGCAAGGTTTGGTTTCTAAACTAATCGAATTAAATATTGATCAGTTATTAGATGCTGAATTTGAGTTTGATAAACGTGCCCTTGCTGAATTCCCAGACTATATTCAACAGCTCAGTCAACAAGCTTTAGAGTTGATTGAACATACGGATAATCGTGCGTCTGTTGGAATCCATGATTTCACAACTCAATTGCGTGCAGCATATCAGTCTTTAGTTGAAAAGCGTGAATTACTCCATGCTGATTATGGCTATGAGTTATTTGCGCAAGCACATCAAGAGTTTATTCACTTATTTGACACTTTAGCTGCGGGTCAGCGTGTGGTGTTAAGTGAAGAGGTTCAGCGTTTCTTAAATGAGCTGACTGCATTTGTTCAACAAGACATTGAAGCAGTTGCAGCGACGACAACACCAGAAGCCCATGTAGTTGCTGAACCTGTTGCCACAGTAGAAGATAAAGCCGCTGTTGCAAATACAACAGCAGTAGACTTTGCACAATTAAGTCAGCGTATTCAACTTGATCATCAACAGATGCAAGCGGTGGATGCGAATAATGACTTTGATGAAGATCTTTTAGGGATCTTTATTGAAGAGGCAGAAGAGTTATTGGTGGGGATTGACCAAGACCTTAGTACTTGGACACGTGATCAGACCAATACTTCAGCTTTGAATAATTTAATGCGTTATTTGCATACCCTAAAAGGTGGTGCAAATATGATTGCCGCATCTCATGTGGGTTTAATTTCGCATGAATTAGAATCGATTTATGAGCGCATTATTCGTCAGCAAATTTCGATTACGCCTGCGTTAATTCAAATTATTCGTTTAGTGCAGGATGATATTTCAGATCGTATTCAAACCATTCGTGACCAAGGGATCGACTACCCAGCGAATAATGTGATCGATATTCTCAAGAATATTCAGTCAATTGTGGCAGGAGAGCGTTCAGAAGCTGTTGTATTGGCTTCGGCCCCTATTTCTGCTGAAACTGAACAAGCAGCAGTAGAACCAGATGTATCGGTGTCAGAGCCGATGGATGTTGCTGAAGACACTGCAGAAGCAGTGGTTGAAGCTCAAACGACTGCTCACACTGAGTCTGCTGTTGAACATCTTGAACATGCGGTTGCTGAACATGTTGAGCATCCAGATGACGATCTACGTTCTGTCATGGAAGAAACCTTCCTTGAAGAATCTGAGGAAATTCTTGAACAAGCCGTTCAATTATTAAATCAATGGACTGAACAACGTAGTGACCGTAACGTATTGCTTCAATTACAACGTGCTGCCCACAGTATTAAGGGTGGTGCGCGTATGGTTGAAAATGAACCTGTTGCCGCAATTGCGTATCAACTTGAGACGACGTTTGAGCATTTCGCGGTTCATCATTTCAACTCAAATGCGTATGACGGCTTGCTCAAAACGACTTTGGCATGGTTAAAAGAAGCGATCTTCAACTATGACTATAGTAATTTTGACAGCATCAAATTGAGCTTAGAGTCCATTCAATATGTGGATGTTACGGTTCAATTGCCAAACCGTGTTGCAGAATTAGAACAAGGTATTGTTAGCAAAGGCTTTGAATTTATTCAAGGTGATGGTGTTGAACCTCCATCTATGTTGGGTGAATGGTCTGAAGCCAATTCGTCTGATAACAGCAATGAGATGATTCGTATCTCGGCTGATCTCGTCGAGAAGATGATTGACTTATCAGGCGAAAACTCGATTAACCGTTCACGTATTGAGATGGACTTAGGTCAGCTAGGCAATACCTTGAATGAAATGGAGTTAGCCATCAAGCGACTTGCTGACCAGTTACGTCGAATGGATGGTGAGCTTGAGTCACAAATTATTGCCAAACATGGTTCTGAAAATTCACGCTATGCGGATTTCGACCCATTGGAGATGGACCAATATTCATCGATTAACCAATTGTCAAAATCTCTAGCCGAATCTGCGTCGGATTTGGTTGACTTCAAGAGTACTTTGGCAGAAAAAATCCGTGATGCGGAAGGTTTGCTATTACAACAATCACGTATTCAGTCAGAAATTCAAGAAAGTCTGATGCGTACCCGTTTGGTGCCATTTGATCGTTTGTTACCACGTTTACAACGTATTGTGCGTCAAACCTCTTCGACCTTGAACCGTCCTGCAGAATTGATTGTTCAAAATACAGAAGGTGAATTGGACCGTACGATCTTAGAGCGTTTGGTGACACCATTTGAACATATGCTGCGTAATGCGGTCGACCATGGTTTAGAAGATACTGCTGACCGTTTGGCTTTAAAAAAGCCAGAAGTAGGTAGCATCGTCTTGAACATTAGTCGTCAGGGTACTGATGTACTGGTGTCTTTCAGTGATGATGGTAAAGGGATTGATGAAACCAAAATTAAAGACAAAGCCTTAAAACTTGGTTTAATCAAAGCGGATCAGTTCCTCGATAAACAAGAAATCTTGCAATTGATCTTCCATCCAGGTTTCTCAACGGCACAATCGGTAACGCAAATTTCGGGTCGTGGTGTTGGTCTGGATGTGGTGCAAAGTGAAATTAAAGCCTTGGGTGGTCATGTTTCCGTTGAGTCTGAGTTAGGTAAAGGGACGACCTTTACGATTCGTGTACCAACCACAGTAGCGGTCAGCGATGCCTTGATGGTGAAAGCGGGCGATCAGCAATATGCGATTTCATTAGCGCAAATTGAACGTATTGTCCGTATTGCACCTACGGCACTCGAAACTTACTTCAATAGTAAGGATGACGTGTTTAAAATTGACAACACCAATTACAAACTACGTTATCTATCAGAGTTTGTGGGTAATCAGCCAATTCCACGTTTAAATAATGTCGGCCATTCATTGCCTGTATTGCTAATAAAAGGCAACAGTGGTCAAACCATTGCTTTATTGGTAGATCAGCTGGTGGGTTCACGTTCTCAAATCGTGGTGAAACCAATTGGTCAACAATTTACCAGTGTGGCCGCGATTGCAGGTGCCACGATTCTAGGTGATGGTCATGTATGTTTGATTTTGGATGGGCAAAATATTGCACGTCAAATTCAAACTACGCAGCGTGTTAAACATTCAGCTGAACAGCGTGATTTGGGCCGTCAATCCAATGCACGTCGTTTAGTGATGATTGTCGATGACTCGGTGACAGTACGTAAGGTGACTTCACGCTTACTTGAACGTCAAGGTTATGACATCGTGACCGCGAAAGATGGTGTAGATGCAATTGAGCAGCTTGAAAATGTCCGTCCAGACTTGATGCTACTCGATATTGAAATGCCACGTATGGATGGTTTCGAAGTGACAAACTTAGTCCGTCACCACGATATTCACCGTGACTTGCCAATCATTATGATTACATCGCGTACTGGTGAAAAACATCGTGAGCGTGCATTTAGCTTAGGTGTGACTCACTATATGGGTAAACCATTCCAAGAAGCTGAATTGCTTGCCAATATTGAAGCTTTAATTGCAGAAAAGCAGGGGTAATTTATGAGCCAAAACACTGTTTCTCAGGTTGTCAGCGATAAAATTGATCAGCAGGAACTGCAACATCTCATTACGGTTTCTACCGGTTTTATCGATGCGTATATCATCGATTGTCATGGTAAAGAGCCAATGTTGTTACCACAAAATATTGTTCTTTCAGCGCTCGATAGTGCAACCAATGTTCCTTTTGTTGAATGGCATGAATTGAAATTGCCTGTTTTCTCAGTCAATGATCCTGCAAAAAATCAGGGTGTGGCTTTGGTCATTGAAGGGGATGATGTTGGACAGCGTTTTGCACTGATGTGTAATGAGATGCCGAAAACCATTCGTTTGCGTATTTCTGAAGTGGTTGATGAAGAAAAAGCCGTGAAAGACGCCAATATTTTCCAATATGTACGCATGGCCGATCAGGTATTTCATATTCCAAATTTAGCCAATATTCAAAACAGCATTGGGCTTCAAGCGGCTTAATATTTGCAAAAACGAGATATAAAAAAGGAACTCAATGGAGTTCCTTTTTTATATTGCAGAGAATACTTAAGCCAACAGGTTTTCTAAAATCTTTTCGTAAATTTCAGAAAGTAGCTCCAACTCTTCCACATTGACGTGTTCATTGATTTGGTGAATCGTGGCATTCAAAACACCCAATTCAAGCACCTGTGCACCTGTAGGCGCAATGAATCGACCATCAGAAGTACCACCACTGGTCGAAAGTTCAGTTTCTGTCCCTGTAACATCACGAATGGCATCACGTGCGGCATTCACTAACTCACCGACAGGGGTGAGGAATGGAAGACCAGATAAGGTCCAAGAGATATCATATTCAACGCCATGACGATCTAGAATTTCCAAGGTGCGTGCTTTGAGTTCGTCCGCCGTCACTTCTGTTGAATAGCGGAAGTTAAAGAGTAAATTCATCGTGCCCGGAACAACGTTGGTTGCACCTGTGCCGGCATTAATATTGGAAATTTGGAACGACGTTGCAGGGAAGTATTCGTTACCATTGTCCCACACGGTATCGCAAAGCTCAGCCAATGCTTTTGAAGCTGTATGGATTGGGTTGATTGCTAGATGTGGGTAAGCAACGTGACCTTGTTTACCTTTAACTGTTAAATTGGCATTTAGCGAACCACGACGACCATTTTTAACAATATCGCCAAGTGTGTTGGTGCTTGAAGGTTCACCCACCAAACACCAAGTCATTTTTTCATTACGCGCTTCTAAAGTTTCAACAACTTTGACTGTCCCATTGATCGAAGGACCTTCTTCGTCAGAGGTAATGAGAAATGCAATAGAACCTTTATGGTTTGGATGTTTCGCAACAAAACGTTCGGAAGCGACAACCATAGCTGCCAACGCTGTTTTCATATCTGCGCTGCCACGACCATATAGTTTTCCGTCGCGAATTTCAGGAAGAAATGGGTCAGAACCCCATGCATCCAAGTTACCCGTAGGTACCACATCAGTATGACCTGCAAAGCAAAATACTGGTGCTTCAGTCCCTTTACGTGCCCAAAGATTATCTACATCATCAAAACGCATATTTTCAATGTTAAAGCCAATCTTGGCTAAACGATCTGCCATAATGTTCTGGCAGGTATGGTCAATCGGTGTCACCGACGGTTGGCGCAGTAGTTCTAGGCTGAGATCAAGAGTTGCTGTTGAGGTCATGCTAAATACAGAAGTCAAAAATGTCGCAATATAATAGGCGAATCAACAAGCGAAGGGAAATTTAGACGTAAAAAAACCCTATTAAAAAATAGGGCTCTTTTATAAATTCTTGGGAAAGAAATTAATTGCGGCGAATTTCTTCCGAAGTTTTCTCAGCAGTATTGGTTACCGCATCTCCAGCTTTAGATACGTCTTTACCAACACCTTTTACTGTATTACAACCTGTCAGTACAAAAGCAACCATAAGTGATGCAGCTAAAATTTTTTTCATTGACTGTATTCTCCATTATGAAAGAATAATTTTTAGAGGGATAAATTATTCTGATGTGAGATTTAGATTAAAAAATAGCCGTATCAAACAGTAGGTGGTTTTTACGGTGGTTGAGTAAATAAATGTAAATTTCTACTAAATGGTGGATTGAGTCTTAAATCGTTTGCGGCAAAATCAAGCGTGGCTGTCTATACATATAATAGCTTTCCTCACTGTCTTTTTTATATAAACCATCTGTCCACCAATGTGCGGTTTTACTTGTCGGTTGCTGCTGCACGCAAATCCATTCATGTCGTTGTAGGCGATAATAGCCTTGACTCGTAGATGGAATGACATGTCCCCATTGACCTATTCTACGTGCAGGATTGACCCAGTTTGGTAATGTGCTGGTACGCTGAATAGGTAAATATAATTGACCCTTTAAAACGCAATAGCGCTGTTGAATCTGCTGCCCAAGTGCTTCATCAAATTGGAATTGTTTTTGGGTGAAATGATTGAGCTTTCGAGCCAAAGTATCACTACGATTTAAGCCATACCAATAAGGTAATTGAAAATCACGCTCGGCTAGATAATATTTTAAAGCCACTTCCCAATGTTCAACTTCACCACTTTCAGTATTTTTTAAAACAAAATCGAGTTCACCTACTGTACGAGGGCCGTCAATTTTTTGAATGCTATGTCCGAGTAACTGGTAGGGATGGTATGGGTGATCGAGAAGCCAAAACCACATAAACATTTCGAAACGTAAACCAAGACGAGTACTTTTTAATTTTTGTAAAAATTCTACTAATGCACTTGGGTGTTGTTCGAGTTGTTTTAAACGGGGTAGGTAGGCTTCAAAATGTTTTTGCCAAAGCTCGCTTGGATGAAAATGAAAGGGATAGCGGATTTCGAGTTCATAGGGAATTTGCTGCAGAATATTTGGGCTAGCAATACAGAAAGCTAATTGGCGAACTAAGGGCTGTTTAAATTGCAACCATGGCTCAAAATAAGACGACGTTGTCGGGGTTACAGCCATATTGAAACCTTTCGAATAATGCAGAATAACAACGGATAATTGTTAAAAACATCTTATACTACCTGAATTGAAAGTTCAGGGTAGCGGTATGAAGACGTTGTTTTGGCGAAGCTTAGTGGTTGTCTTTGTCATTTTAGGCTTTATAGGGGCTTTATTGCCGGGAATGCCCACGACAGTCTTCTTAATATTAGCAGCATGGGCAGCTTCAAAAGGCTGGCCACAAATGGATGCTTGGTTATTGAATCATCCTAAATACGGCCCAACCCTACGCGCTTGGCGCGAAAATGGCACCGTCCCCCGCAAAGCAAAATGGTTTGCATCGATCATGATGTTTGTGAGTGGTCTGATTATGCTTTTTACATCAGCACCGATTGCCGTCAAGATTTTCACTGACTTAACCATGTTGATTGTTGGCATTTGGTTATGGACACGACCAGAGCCAAATAAGATTAGGACTATTGAAACATCGCCGCAGACACAACCACAAGATAAAGATAAGCAGAAAGAGCAAGAGCATGTCTGAATATACCCAAGATCAAGCAGATATCCTGATTAACTTGAAAGATCAAACTTTAACTTTGCCGAAACTGAATAAGTTTTACCTCATTTCATCGGGTAAAAATGGCATTGGTGAACAGGAAAATAGTGGCAAGACGCCACGTGGCTGGCATAAGGTCGCTGAAAAGTTTGGTGGACAACAACCTCAAAATGCAGTTTTTAAAGCGCGTCAATGGACAGGAGAGGTTTACGATGAGCAACTTGCCGCATCATATCCTGATCGGGATTGGATTTTATCTCGAATATTATGGCTAAGTGGTTTGGAACCGGGCTTTAATGCAGGTGAGGGCTGTGATACTTATCAACGCTATATTTATATCCATGGCACACCAGATCGCGAGCCTATGGGGATACCGATGTCACATGGTTGTATTCGCATGCGAAACAGCGATGTTGTAGAACTTTATCAATTGATTCCATTAAATGCGCTGGTTTACATCACTGAACATTGAACACGTCGTTAAAAGTACAAGCCATGAAAACCGAAGTTCATGGCATCAAAACAAAGATTTGAAAAATTAAAGTGAGTTTGAAAGGCGTTTTTTTGTCAGGACTTTTGTCAGGACTAATGCTCGCAAACTAACAGAAAATCGTGTTTGAATGTATTTTGTACACTGTGGTGTTTTAGAATGTAGTGTATGTGATGAATTAATCGTCGGTTCGCTGAATGATTAGTTATGAGTCCACGCGAAAAACTGTTTTTTATGTGAATGATGCAGAATATAAGTCATATTTTTAGTAATAAATTTACAGGTTTATAGCTAAAAAATGTTCAAAAATACTGATTTTTCCGCAATATAACTTATTTTTTAATCACTCAAACAGAAAAAGTGGAAAAGAGTTAGAAAAGCGTTTGACAGACCGTGAGGATTCTCTATAATGCACCTCATCAAACGATGAACATGTTTTGAAAAGGGCGCTTAGCTCAGTTGGTAGAGCGTCTGCCTTACAAGCAGAATGTCGGCGGTTCGATCCCGTCAGCGCCCACCAAGCCTTTTCAGTGTTAAGATATTTAGAGTGCAGCGGTAGTTCAGTTGGTTAGAATACCGGCCTGTCACGCCGGGGGTCGCGGGTTCGAGTCCCGTCCGCTGCGCCACTTTAAATCTTAATTCGTTTGAACCACAATAGCGACATTGTGTAAGTGCAGCGGTAGTTCAGTTGGTTAGAATACCGGCCTGTCACGCCGGGGGTCGCGGGTTCGAGTCCCGTCCGCTGCGCCATTTACATGATAGACCTTTTGAGGGCGCTTAGCTCAGTTGGTAGAGCGTCTGCCTTACAAGCAGAATGTCGGCGGTTCGATCCCGTCAGCGCCCACCATATTTTTTTGCGATGCAGCGGTAGTTCAGTTGGTTAGAATACCGGCCTGTCACGCCGGGGGTCGCGGGTTCGAGTCCCGTCCGCTGCGCCATTTCAAAGAATATAATTGTTGTACCCTTTAAGGGCGCTTAGCTCAGTTGGTAGAGCGTCTGCCTTACAAGCAGAATGTCGGCGGTTCGATCCCGTCAGCGCCCACCATATCTTTTAAGATATAGGTTGTGTTTCGAAAGAAACTACGTGATGCAGCGGTAGTTCAGTTGGTTAGAATACCGGCCTGTCACGCCGGGGGTCGCGGGTTCGAGTCCCGTCCGCTGCGCCATTTATCTTAAAAATCTCTGTTCAAGAGAATGCCTTTAGAAAAATCTTCGATTTTTCTCTTGCGCTCAGACAAAGCTTCGCTTTGTTACTCTTCGCTCAGGGCGCTTAGCTCAGTTGGTAGAGCGTCTGCCTTACAAGCAGAATGTCGGCGGTTCGATCCCGTCAGCGCCCACCATATTCTTCTATAGAAACTTCTTTATCCAAAAGCTTGCCTAAATTTTCTGATTTACATAGAATCCGCTCTATAATAATTTTAATATTGTATGTGATCTATGAGAAATCCATATCAGCGCAAGGCAGCGTCTAAAACTCAAACTACAAATTACAATCCTCAAGAAACCTATAAACAATTTATTGAAAATATGGTCGCTCAAGGTGGCGTGATTGCGTTATATCAAGATGGTTGGGCACTTTGTGCGACACCTACAGGTCAGCGTTCCTTCGCCATTTGGCAAAACCGTGGTTTGGCACGTTTATTAATTAAAGACAATTGGTCCAATTATGAAATTCAGGAAATTTCATTAAAAGACTTTATCGAAAAAGTCATTCCGTTTTTACGTAGCGAGAGCACTACGGTGTCTTTAGATTTGACCCCGGAAGGGCAAAATATTTTGGTTGCACCTGAAAAGATGCTGTTAGATATTAAAAATTATTTATATCAAGTCTACCAGCAGCGACCAGAAATCTTTGAAAACCTTAAAATTCCTTTGCCACGTAGCATTCGTTTAAATTAATGGTTTATTTACAGCATAAAAAAGCCCTTGTTCACTAATCGAACAAGGGCTTTTTTTAATACTCATTGAGTACAAATCCGCTCAAAAAGGCAAAATATTCTCGTAGCCAAGAATTGTAGCGGATGTACAGCGGTGTTGGCGCTGCAATGGTATACACCTGTGTATAGCCTAGCTTTTGTGCAATTGCTTTTGCACGTGGGAGATGAAAATCACTACTGGCAATCGCAATGGGGGCATCAAGCGAAATCTGATGTCGTTTTAAAATCATTTTACTATTGATCAGATTGAATTCTGTACTGGTACTTCTGCTTTCTTCATATATGCGTGCGGCTGAAATATCATAGTGTTGAAGTAAATAGCGTTTCATGACAGAAGATTCGGTCATTTTTTCATTAAAGCCTAAACCACCCGTCATGATCATGATGGCATTGGGCTGTTTCAAGGCATACGGTGCTGCGGCATCGAGACGTGCCTTTAAGGTCGGAGAGGGTTGACCATTTTCAATACCGCTACCCAAAACAATGATGGCTTGGACGGAAGTAAATGGCTTGGATTGCTGGCTATTGAAGTGTAAATACGCAAAAAACAGCAAAAGGCTCAATAGCCAAAGCCAAAACAACCACCATGCAGCATGCCAGAGCCTTTCGAGTTTGGGAGATTGATCTAAAATATTGTGGATTTGCGTTGCAAATAGTCCAGATAAAAGAAAAATACACCCAATGACTAAGGGTAAAAGAATGCCTAAATGAATTTTATCTAATGTAAGTAACCAAATGGCGTCTACGCAGAGCAGCAAGCCTACACAAAGCAGTAGTATTCTTTTCATGCAAAAAATTAAAGCAGTATTCGTATTTGGCCTAAGTATAGCGTGAAAAAAACCAGACACGAGGTCTGGTTTTGAGTTGGGGCTATTGATTAGTAAACATCTTATTAGTAAACATCACGGCGGTAACGTCCAGCTTGACGCAGTTCAGCAACAATATCTTCACCTAATATATCAATTAATGCGTGGTCAACGTCCGTTGCCATACCGTTGATACTACCGCAAACGTAGATCACGGCACCTTGTTCTACCCATGATTTTAATAAGGTCGCATGGTCACGTAGCTCATGATGCACATAGCGTTTCTCCGCTTGATCACGAGAGAAGGTGAGGTCTATGCGTTGAACTAAGCCTGTGTTTTGCCATGCTTCAATGATGTCTTGATAAAAAAAATCATGTGCGCGTTGACGCTCACCAAAAATCAGCCAGTTTTGCGTATAGTCTTGACGAACGCGTGCATGTAAAAGACTGAGTAAACCTGCAATACCTGTACCGTTACCAATACAAATCACAGGACGATTATCTGCAATCAAATGGAATGATTCATTGGTGCGAATACGCAGTTGTAGTGTGCTATTAATCGCTGCATGTTGTGTTAACCACCCTGAGCCTAAGCCAAGTTCACCCTCTGCATTGGATTGCTGACGCACCACTAAGCGTAATACTTGCTGACTTGGAATACTGGCAATGGAGTATTCACGAGTTGGAAGCGGTGGAAGCTGTTCAAGCAAATGATCAAGATTGGCAAAGGGTTCAATATCTGTATTTAGGTTGCGATCCCATAATGCATCTTCAATACGTTGCTGAGTAGAATCAACCACTTGCTGACTTTGAATCTGGTACTTTTGCATGAAGTTTGCAATACGTTCAGCACTATTACCCGGCTGAATCTCTGCAATATCACCCGCTTGCCAGTTGGCTTCATGTTGCGGTTTTAACTCAATATTAAATGCAGGTGCACCTAAACTGTTCGGGTTGAGTAGATCACGTTTGGTCAATGTCCATGCATCAAAAGTTTTTTCAATTTGCATGTGCTGAAGTTCAAGTTTAGTCGCTTTGGCTAAAGCGCTATTCCATGCTTGAATGGCTTGGGTGTCGCCATTATTGACTTCAATTGTGTCAAACAGGTGCTTCGCAGCATTACTCTGCATCCAACGATGAATCGCATGACCAAAGCTACAGAAAGTATCCGGATATTCTTCAGAACCTAAAGCTAATACGGCAAACTGAACATGACTCAAATCGAGGCTTTGTGTCATCAGTTTACGTTCAAAGCTTGAAGCAAGGTCAGGTGCTTCGCCAGTGCCATAGGTACTTGCAACAAATAAAACCTGAGCGGCTTGCGTTAAGTCATCTGCTGAAAGTTGCTGAACAGCTTTCACTGTTACAGGCTGACGAGCCTCTTGTAAGCTTGTTGCTGTACGCCATGCCAATTGTTCAGACTGACCTGTTTGTGATGCATAGCAAATTAACCAAGGCTGTGCATTTGGGTCGATGGTAACTGGTGCTAAGCTTTGACGGGCTTGCTGTGTCAGTTTTTTCTGTTTACGACGTTTGAGATAGAGCATCCATCCTGTGACAAAGAACAGCGGCATCATGAGGGATGCAATAACCACAAAGAACTGATAAATCGGTCCGAAGAAACTACCGCGATGTACAGGCAACATGCTGGTCATGATTTTTTCATTTAGCTTTTTATCTTCGTATAACTCGATATCGGTGAGAGCAGACGTTTTGTAGTTATAAGTCGCTTTGTTGCGAGCACGTTCATGTTGAGGGACGGCATCCACAAAGTTAATTTCTAATTCACCATTGGCTTTTTTCGGAATATTAAAAGTGACACTTGAGTATTCACGACCAATATTTTGATTAAAGCCATTCCAACTTTGCGTAAGGGCAATATTCACTTGTTCTGGTTTTAGACCACGTTTTTCTCCGCGACCTTCAGCACCATGTTTATTTTCTTGAGCGCCGTGTTCAGAGGGACTCGACGTTGCAGGGTTTCTTTCAGAACGTGCTTGGTGTTCGCCATGAGTTTGTTTTGCCTCAGTGGCTTGTTTTTCACCACCTTGCTTTGCACCCGCCTGTTCAGCAGGTTGTCCATTCGGTTTTGGACCTTCTTGTAACTGGGGCTGTGGACGTTCAACGCCCATGACTTTAAACATGCCATTACGCCACCAGTCATAAGACCAATACAAACCTGTACATGCCAAAATGAGATAGAAAATAATCACCCATGTGCCGACGACAGCATGTAGATCCCATAGGAAATTACGACCTTTAAGCTTTGGTTTTACTGCAAGCCATTGTTTAACAGAATGTCTTTTGGGCCAACGCAGATATAAACCACTCAATACAAAATAAATCAGCATGAGTGTACATGCGCCGGTAATTTGTTTACCAACAGGGCCAACAGTTAAATTACGGTGTAGCTGCTGTACAAACTGGAAGAATTTTTGACCTTTAATTTCAGGTAAAACTTCGGCTGTATAGGGGTTAACCATCATGTTATAGCCACGACGAGCACCTTCTTTGACAATATTCACGGTACTTGAGGCGGTAGCATCTGAGGCAATAGAGATGCTGTTAATTTTCATGTCAGGATCAGACTGACTAAAGTGCTGATAAAGCTCAGCAGGGGGTAGTTTAGGTTGCTGTTGAGCCTGAACCACATAACTGTCCTGATTGATTGCTTTAAGTATTTGCTGTTCATAGGAATAAATGGCACCTGTAACCCCCATGAGCGAGAGTATTAAGCCGGCACTAATCCCCAAGAACCAGTGAATCTGGAAAAGGGTTTTCTTAAACATGATGGATTTAATATTGATAAAAGGTTGCTGAATTGCGACGAATTATAAACGATGATGTAGTAGAGAATGTGGGAAAAGTAAGTAATATTCATTCTCATTATTGTAATTATCAATAATTATTCAAAAATTAAACAGATAAAAAAACCTCCAAAAAGCGGAGGTTTTTTTATACATAAATGTCTGTTTAGCTTAAATTGCTTTAGCAGGGCCTACAGTTTCATTTAAATGTTTACGAATGGTCAAAAATGGAAACTTCTTGCTATCCATACGTTTAGGCAAGATGTATGCGCCGTCTTGACCCTTTACTTTAAAGTTCAAAAGGATGAAGTCTTTGGTGTCATACCATTCATGAATGTCTTTCCAACCGACAGTCATCGTCCCCATGTTTGCACCCATACGTTGCTGCATAGAGATCCCATGCGGCTGAACACCCATACGGATGCCTTTAATTTCTTGTACAGGGACTTCGTTCAGTTTGCGTTTCGCATACCATTCGATACCGAATTTACGCACAAGGAAGTAAATCACGACACAGACAATAGCTACCCAGCAAAATACTGTTGAATAGTTCTTAATAAAGATGAGGCCCAAGAGTGCCAGTGCAAGAATTGCACCCATAATTAGCCATGCTTTTTTGCCAATTTTGAAGTTACTGCGAGACAGAACAAGTTGAGCATAACGTTGTTCTTCTTCAGAAATTTCATAAGCCACTGGCTCTAGCGTGTAGGCGTATAAATTTTTTGCGGTCATAGTGAAAGTAACAGATTTAAAACTGTAAAAAGTTTAGCATTATTTATACCAATTCAGTGAGTATATTGTTCCAAAATCATCCAAATTATAGCGAAGCCAGTTCAGTCGATGCTTGATCATGCTCATGACTGAGATTTTGTTTCAATTGGCTAAATTGGTTCAACACGTTAAACATTAAGGATAGCTGTTGTAACACAATTAAGGATTTTTGATCTTCCTCACTATTTTGTGACAATCGCTGACGGATTTCTTGCAACATATTTTGCGCAGATAAGTCTGGAACTTCGTCACGTAGTAATGCACCTTGAATGTCATCTGTGGCTTTATCCAGTAAATTTAAGACCTGTTGATCTTGAATTTTTTCACGATGTGCACCTAAGGCTGCGATATAACTAATAAAGGTATGATTGAGACACAAAAACTCAAAGGCTAAAGCTTTTTGAGTCGGGTCGGTATCGGGTTCGGTGGCTAATGTGGAAATCAGTGATGCTACTTCTGCATCGGTATTATGTGCTGCACGACGGACCACACGATAATTCAAGCCGTTATTACGACCAGATTTGTATTGTTCAACCACTTCGGCCAAATAATCACACTGCGCTTGAATCGAACGGCTGATGGTCCGAGGTAGGCGACGGAACTTCCAGTCTGGGAAAATGAAACTCACACCAAACCATGCCAAGGCACAGCCAATCAGTGTATCAATCATACGCGGCATAGCTGCGGCAAAACCCATGCCATCTAAGTTAAAGTTGATCAGCGCCAAAATGGTAATAAATGCAGTGGCTTGTGCATATTGCTTACTGCGTAATTCAAAAAACAACACGCCACTTAAAATGAGCAGTAATAGTTGACCTTCGACAGAAGGGACAAAATATAAAATCGCATAACCTAAAATAATCCCGACCAAGGTGCCAATGATACGTAAATAGAGGCGACGTTTGGTGGCGTTAAAGTTCGGCTGGCTGACAAACAGTGCGGTCAATAAAATCCAATAGCCATAACTGATATTGGTCACTTGGACAAAAATATAACCAATAAATAAGACAGTCGATAAACGCACAGCATGACGGAACAGCACCGACTCTGGACTCAAATGTTGTTTGAATCGAATGACGATATCGTCCCAGCCTTTTAAATCATCATCTTTTAAACGATTTTCAATCAGGGCTTGTCGGTCAATATAACGCTCAGTTTCGACGTTGCGTAATTGCGCATCGATGCCTTTTAGGTTTTGGTATAAAGCAAATAAAGAGTTGATCCAGACTTCATCGTATTTTTGTTCTTCACGCAGCTTTTCGAGTGACAATTTTAGATTGTGGAACGCATGTTTAAAACGTTGATTATGATGATAGGGTTTTCGCTGTAAGATGCTGATACTTAAATCTTTACAGGCTTTTCCTTGAATTGAGAGCACGCGTTGAAAGCGAAATAAAATATCACTATGTTCAAAAATACGGGTCAATTTTTGATAATCAATATGTGCGGAATCGGCACGTTCATGGATGTCTTGCGCGACAAAATAATATTGCAGGCTACGACGTGTATCTTTTTGTCCACGGTCTCCTTTTAAACGCGTTAATAAGGCCGTTTTCATATCGTTGAAAATGCCAATTAATTTGCCATTTTCGAGCGATAGCTCAATCAAACTTTGCTGGTAACTTTCTGGTGTCATATCGACATCAAACAAGTTAGATTTTGCAAATAAGAAGTCACCTAGAGATGAATAGCTTTGCGCCAATTTGTCCTGAACTTGACGTACAGGAAACAGTAGAAAGCTCAAAGTCGAAAGCAGTCCATACCACATCGCACCGATGACCAATAAACCTGCTTGTGTATACCAATTTTCAAAAAGTTCGACCCCTAGCATGGAATACACGGAGATTACCAGACAGCCATAAGAAATGGTGGCATAGCGACGACCCAATGAACCCAAAAGAATCCAACCGATACAAGACACAATCAGCCCCAAAGCAAATAAAATCGGATGTGGGAACAACAGATAAATGGATACCGCAGTAACAAAGAACCCGATATAGGTATAAATTTGATTGAGCACACGGACTGAAAAGCGGTCATCGATATCACTTAGACCTGCGGCCACCACACCCAAAGTGAGGGGAATGGTCATTAATTGCTGATCTAAAAAATAAGGGACAAAAGCAGTTCCTGCGAAGGCAATGACCATGCGCAAGTTATACATAAAGGTCGTGTTATAGGTTGCTTGTTTCAGTCGTGCGAGCCAGGCGTTCAAAATTTTTCCTTTGCTAAAGCGATGGGGCAGTAAGCAATGTGTATCGTGTGAATTTTCACATTGAAGCCAAGAAATAATACTATGTGCAGTGTAAACTTGTCTGCAAAACTTGCTTGCAATAAATGAATTATTCTTATGAAAAGCGTCGAATCACAAAAGGAATTTTCTCAACGCTGGATCGTCTTATTGGCGTTGCTCACTGCTTTAGGTCCACTTTCAATCGATATGTATTTACCGGCTTTGCCTCAAATGGCTGACGATTTTGGTGTCACAACCCAACAAGTAGCCAATAGTCTTCCAGCGTATTTCTTGGGTTTGGCGATTGGGCAGTTAATTTATGGGCCAGTCAGCGACCGCATTGGGCGTAAAACACCGCTATATTTCGGTTTGGTTTTATATATTTGTGCCAGTTTTCTGTGTGTCTTTGCCAATAGTGAATGGAGCTTGATCGCGGCTCGCGTTCTACAAGCCTTGGGTGGCTGTGTTGGTGTGGTGATTGCTCGTGCAGCAATTCGTGATCGCTTAAGTATGCAAGCTTCTGCTCAAGCCTTTGCCAGTATGATGATCGTGACAACAATTGCACCAATCATTGCACCTACTTTAGGCGCATGGGTGTTACAGGTGTTTGAATGGCAATACATATTTGCGGTATTGGTACTTGTCGGTATTTTTTGTCTTTTCTGCGTACATTTTTTCTTTCAAGAAACCCTGCCTGTTGAGCGACGCTTAAAATTAAGTTTGAAACAAGTCTTAGGTTTATATGGTGCGATTGTACAGGACGAAACTTTCCGTAAACCGATGCTCACAGGCTGTTTTTCTGGCGCAATTTTATTTTGTTATATCAGTGGCTCATCTGCCATTTTAATGGATGGTTATGGTCTGAGCCAACAGCAATTTGCTTATGTATTTGGGGCGAATGCTTTAGGGATTATGGTGTTTTCAACCCTCAATAAGAAACTTGCAAATCGACTGGATGTTCGCCATCGTTTGCAATTGGGTAATGCACTTCAATTGTGTGGTGTGCTGATCTTATTGGCGGCAGGATTATTTAATCTTTCCTCTATCATTGTTGTAATGTTGGGCATGTTCTTATGTGTTGCTTCAATCGGCTTCACTGGTCCAAATGCGATGGCATTGGCGATGTCTGAACAAGGCTCACGAGCTGGCACAGCCAGTGCAATCATGGGAAGTATGCAATTTGCCTGTGGTCTATTGGCCGGAGTGTTTTTGAACTTTTTAGTATGGTCAGCGCTGATTAATATGGCCCTGATTATGCTGCTATTTGTGGTTGTTGCAATGTTCACCATGCGTAGTTTAAAAGCTTCAGCCATGGGTTGAACTAAATGCAGGTGATGACGTTTAGCAGGTCTGACTTAAACGTCGGTCATCAACGTACGTGTATTATTGATCAAATATCCGCGTCACTCATTATAAATGTTCATCATCCATAACTATGAATGATTGTGCTATTTTCCCATTGTGAGGTTAGTTTCTATTTTCTCGAAACTTATATCTAAACAATCATCCACTTGAAAATAAAAAGTGAAACAGTGGATCGCTGTTGTCCCACTCGAATGAAATAGAGCAACTGATAAATAAGTATTATTTGCATCAAACACAGTACTTTATGCTGAATCAATACATTGTGAATGTCTCTATCGGTAATATGTCGGATTTTATCATTTTTATGACATACCTATAGGGTATGGATTTTTACCTTTAAGGTATGGGTGTTGAGCTTTTTTGCCATCTGAATCGGCTAAGTCTGAATTTTAACTAAATATTTCAGTCTATTTTCAGTGATGGATTCAGCGTTTTTGCTTTTTGCTTTCAAGTATTTCGTTATTAAGGGCTGCAAGTTGGGACTTTAATGCGACTAAAGCACGGATATGCAGCTTGAAATTTGTCCGCTCAAATAGGCGAATAACAAAGCGCCCAGAGTTAGGGCATACAACAATGACAGGACAATAGAGAGCTTAGGATGAAAACTCAAACTGTATTCCACCCAATGAAAACCCTTGTTGTTGCCATGAGTTTGGCAACGGTCTCAATGGCTCATGCAGGCAGCAATACTTCTGAAATTGAACAATTACGTGCAGAAGTTGCAGAACTGAAAAGTTTGATTAAAGCGCAGCAGCAAGTTCAACAACAGCAACAAACAGAGATTCAGCAAGTTAAAGCGCGTCCTGTTGCACCACCACCGCCACCAGCTTCTCCAGCTGCAAGCTTAAAATCTAAAACAGGTGCAGATGTAAGTCTTTACGGTTTTGTTCGTGGTGATGCGAACTACATCATCGAAGGTGCGGATAACGACTTCAACAACGTACATACGTCTAAAGAAGAAGCACGAGATAAACTTCGCGCAACTGCAAAAACCACACGTTTTGGTTTAGATTTTACAGCACCTGTCGGTGGTGATAATAAAGTGGGCGGTAAAATTGAAGTCGACTTTGCAGATGCAAGTGGTTCAAATGATGGACTTCGCTTACGTCACGGTTACTTAACCTTTAACAACTGGTTATTTGGTCAAACGACATCTAACTTCTTATCTAGCCATGCACCAGAAATGATTGATTTCAATACAAACTTGGGTGGTGGTACTACACGTATTCCTCAAGTTCGTTATAACTACAAATTAGCTCCAGATACTCAACTATTTGTTTCTGCGGAAGAAGGGGATAGTAAAGGGACTGTTGCTGCAGATCCGACTTATCGTCTTCCAAACTTAACTGCCAAAGTGACTCAAGGTTTTGCCGCAGGTAAAGGTACCGCTTCAGCTCGTGCATTGGTTGAAAACTACAAATCTAAAGCTGCAGATGATACTGAAACAGCTTGGGGCGTAGCAGCGGGTGCATCTTATGCAGTGACTGATCAATTGAAATTGAATGGTGATGTTTCGTATACAGAAGGCAACAGCAACTATTTATATGGTTCTAACTCGGCTTACTCTGTTGTAGATGGCAACATCGAGCAAAACAAATTCACTGCTGTACAAGTGGGTGCAACCTATAAGTTTAATGAAAAACTACGTTCGACTTTAGCTTACGGCGCGCTATTTGCGGATGATGGCAGCGCGTATGCGAAAGATGCATTGAATTCAAATGCGAACGAAGAAGCACAGCAAGCTTGGATTAACTTTATTTACGCACCTGTAAAACCAGTTGAACTTGGCTTGGAATATGTAAATGGTAAACGCAAAAACTTTGCGGGTGAATCTTATAACGATGACCGCGTTGGCTTAATGGCTAAATATAGCTTCTAAGCTCAACGACTGATTCTAATCGCACAAAAAAGCCTGACTCAGTTCAGGCTTTTTTGTTTAAATGAGGGGTGTAACAAAGCAGATGAACAAATATGTCTGAGCAATTAAAGTCACCGAATAGCCTAGTCATGATGTCGTTGAACCACATACAGTATATGGATCACGCTTAAATCTTTAATATTTTATATAGATAAAAAATACGAATGCATTTAAATAAAAACAATTGGATATAACTTTAAATTATAGAAAAATTAACTTTTTGTAATAAAAAGTACTGAAATTTTATTGTTCAGGCTGCATAATGTGCGACTTTTCAGAAATAGTGCAAAACAGTACAGACATACACAATGTTCTGTCATTGAATTTGCTTCATTTGAGGCTGTTTCTCAATTTAAAACTTTTAGCGATTTGTTAGTCATTTTGAGTTAATTTTTAAAGCTCAGACTTACTTATTTGAATCAGATGATGAATATTTTTCAAACTCTTTAGCTTGAGTCGTTGAATTGCATTATTGATTTGAAATTACAAAATGTAGTTGTATTTCAGACTATAAAGGCAGCTAATGCTGATAGAAGAGCTTTAAAAATATTCAAATAATTTTGGACAAATTATATGGAATTTAATTTTAACGCGTTTTATACCTTAATCGCAGCGGTAATTGTGCTTTTGTTGGGACGGTTTCTTGTTAATCGTATTGGCTTTTTAGGCCGATACAACATTCCAGAGCCTGTTGCCGGTGGATTAGTTGCAGCGATTATTTCTTTAGTAGTGCACAGTCTTTGGGGCTATAGCATTACAACGAGTAGTGAATTACAAACGAGTTTCATGCTGATTTTCTTTGCTTCTATTGGTTTGAGTGCAAATTTTGCCAAATTAAAAGAGGGCGGGATCGGCTTGGTCATCTTTATCGTCGCTGTTGCTTCATTCATCATGGTGCAGAACCTCGTAGGTATCAGTCTTGCGACGGTGCTAGGTATTGACCCTCTTATTGGTTTGATTGCAGGTTCTATTACCCTTACCGGTGGTCATGGTACTGCAGGCGCATGGGGTGAAATTTTAGAAGTTCAACATGGCATTCAAGGTGCATTAGCCTTAGGTATGGCAAGTGCGACATTTGGTTTGATTATTGGCGGTATTATCGGTGGTCCACTGGCTAAGCTATTAATTAACCGCTATCAACTTGCAACGCCTCGTACTCATGAACAAATTGAAAAAAGTGATAACACTCCTCTAGCAGATATTAATTCAACAGAATATGTGCCGTTTGAATATCCGCATCGAGTTCGTCTCATTACAGCAGATAATGCGATTACCACATTAGGTTTATTTGCAGGGTGTTTAGCATTTGCGGACTTCATGACCGATTTTAGTAAAGGTACTGTATTTGAATTACCGACATTTGTTTGGGCACTGGCTGGTGGTGTAATTTTGCGAAATGTACTGGAGGGTATTTTCCGTGTACAAATTTTTGACCGCGCTATCGATGTATTTGGTAATGCATCTCTATCTTTGTATTTGGCGATGGCATTGTTGTCATTAAAGTTATGGCAATTGTCCGATCTCGCTGGCCCACTTGTAGTCATTTTGGGTGCACAAACGCTGACGATGGCTTTGTATGCTGCTTTTGTGACTTTCCGTGTCATGGGTAAAAACTACGATGCTGCTGTTTTATCAGCAGGTCACTGTGGTTTTGGTATGGGTGCAACCCCGACGGCTGTGGCAAATATGCAAGCGATTACAAATATGTATGGCCCTTCACATAAGGCATTCTTAATTGTGCCGCTATGTGGTGCATTCTTTGTTGACTTAATTAATGCGACGGTTATTCAATTAATTCTCAAATTTTTCGCTTAATTCTACAAAGGCTCTAAATTAGAGCCTTTGTTTTTTTGTATTCGCATTTTAGGTATTGATTATGGATGAACAATTAAATGCAACTCTCATGGGCTGGGTCAAAGTTTTTAATGATCCGCTTTGGGATTTCTTAGTCGTATTCTTAGTGGCGGTTGGTATTTTCTATACCTTAATCACCGGCGCAGTTCAGATTCGTCTATTTTTTCATAGTATTAAAGTGATGAAATCTAGCCGTAAAGAAGGCGATGATGAACATGGGATTACACCATTCCAAGCCTTTGTGACGGGACTGGCAAGTCGTGTCGGTGTGGGTAATGTCGCAGGTGTTGCAATTGCGATTGCAATTGGTGGGCCAGGTGCAGTGTTTTGGATGTGGTTTACCGCATTTTTAGGCATGAGTTCAGCATTTGTGGAATCTTCACTTGCACAGCTCTTTAAAGTGCGTGATACGCAAAATCAGCAATTCCGTGGTGGACCAGCGTATTACATTACACAAGGTTTAAAGCAAAAGTGGTTGGGTGTGGTTTTTGCCATCGCGCTGATTTCAACCTATGGTTTTGTCTTTAATGCGGTGCAAGCCAATGCGATTACAGGTGCGACCTCACATGCGTGGGGCTGGGATAAAGCCAACATCATTTTAGACTTAGGTGGTTTCGGTTTTGAAATCTCTTGGGTGGGCTTATTCTTGGTGCTCATAACTGCGCTGATTATTTTTGGCGGGATTAAACGGATCGCCAAAGTTGCAGAAAGATTTGTGCCCTTTATGGCTTTGCTTTATCTCGCAGTTGCTTTCTATGTTGCATTTGCTAACTTTGCGATTCTCCCAGATATTTTCCAGTTAATTTTCAGTAAAGCCTTTGAATTTGATGCTGCGGCAGGTGGTTTTTTCGGTGCTATGGTTTCTATGGCAATGATGCAGGGGATTAAACGTGGTTTATTCTCGAATGAAGCGGGTATGGGCTCTGCACCCAATGCTGCGGCAGCATCAGATGTTAAACACCCTGTCAATCAAGGCCTAGTTCAGATGCTCGGTGTCTTTGTCGATACATTTGTCGTGTGTACCTGTACGGCCATCATTATTTTGGCGTCCGGTTTGTATGAAAATGCAGGCTTTGAAGGTGTTGCTTTGACGCAAATGGCGCTTGAGAGTCAGATTGGTGCTTGGGGAGATGACTTCCTTGCCATTATCTTGTTCTTATTCGCTTATTCTTCAGTAATCGGTAACTATGCTTATGCTGAAGGTAATGTACAGTTTATCAATAACAATCCTAAAGTGATGTTTATATTCCGCGTATTCGTCCTCATGATGGTGTACTTTGGTTCAATCATGAGTGTGCCACTGATTTGGAACTTAGCAGACCTCTTCATGGGCGTGATGGCAAGTATTAACCTCTTTGCGATTCTATTGCTGACACCATTTTTATTGATGCTGTTGAAAGACTATACCTCACAGTTAAAACGTGGCGTAAAAGAGCCCGTGTTTAAAATGGATGAGCATCCAAAATATAAGGATCGCGTTAATTCCGATATTTGGTAAAGTCAAAAATTAACTTAAAAAGCTCCGTTATCGGGGCTTTTTTTGCTAGATAAGGGCTTAAATCCTGATGTGGAAATTCTGCTAGACATTGAAACTTTGACAGCCAATGACTTTCTAGGCAGTATGTCAATATAATGTGTATCGATCATCGGCATTAACGAATAATAACAGTGACGTGAATGCGGACTGATTAGACTACTTTTTCTCTTCAAATCTCGAGTTGTATTGTATTTGGAATATCTCTCAATGAAAAGCATAACTGTTTTGATGACTGCATTCGCAATCAGCCTTGTGGGTTGTCAAAGTGTGGGCTCAAAAACGGTCAGCGCTGAAACAACCTCACAAATTCGAACTTATACAGCAGCACCTGCTCAAGTTGCGAATAACCGCATTGACTTTAAAAAAGTGAAGAAGCAGGAAAAGCGTCCGATTGTTGCTTTGGTTTTAGGGAGTGGTGGGGCACGTGGTTATGCACACATTGGCGCCATTCAGATACTTGAACAGCAGGGAATACACCCTGATTTTATTGTTGGAACCAGTGCGGGCAGTATTGTAGGTTCAATCTATGCTTCAGGTAAAAGTGCCAATGAGTTAAGAGATATCGCCTTAAATATGAAAGCCAATGATGTTCGAGAAATACGCTTGGACAAAAAAGGTTTTTTTGACGGTAAAAAAGTTGAAGATTATATCAATGAGCAAGTTGATGACGTGCCTTTAGAGTTGTTAAAAACCCCGATGTATGTGGTGGCAACTGAGTTAAAGGATGGCAAAAAAGTCGTGTTCAACTATGGCAATACGGGACAGGCTGTTCGTGCCTCAGTGTCGATTCCGAGTATGTTTATTCCAACGATTATTGAAGACACAGAATATGTCGATGGCGGCTTGGTCAGCCCAGTTCCTGTGGATGTTGCACGAGATTTAGGGGCAGATATTATTATTGCGGTGGATATTTTGGCACGACCGATTCATACCGAAACGTCGAATGTTTGGGGCTTGTTTAACCAAAATATCAATATTATGCAAAATCGTTTAGCTCAAGAAGAACTCAAGCGTGCAGACATTGTGATTCAACCTGATTTACGTGAAAAAGCACATATATTTGATGTGAAAGGCCGTGAAGCGACGATGCTAGCAGGTGAAGAGGCAACTTTAGAAAAACTTGGAGAGATTTCTCGGGTTTATGCTGAACATCAATACAGCAAGGGGCATCATATTCCTTATTTAGCAGCCAAAGATTAGGCAGGTACAATCAGTAAATTGAAATGCATCCTGTTCACGTAATAGGGTGCATTTTATATTTTGGTCAGGCATTTTGATCTTCTCATGCTCAATAGCATCCAGTAATCATTAATATATTGGATGATGATTGGTTTTAGGTCTTAATCAAAAGATTTGCCAGATATAAAAATCGTGATAATAAAAAAATACACAGTTAATTATTTGAAATTAATTAAGAAAATCCTATTAATTGGTTTTACGTAGATTTTAAGAGTATATACCTATATTAGCATTTTTATTCATGTGCTTACGTTTACCAATAGCGTTGAAGTGTTTAGAATATCATCAGGTTATTAATACTTAAAACCAATAATTGTTTTGAAGGTAGCAGTAGATGAAAACGCTTGATGTGGGGCAAAAAGTAAAGCTTGCGATGATGGAAGATAGCGTATTTATTGTCACTCATGTACATGTCGATAATTCTTATACGCTAGAAAGCACTAATGATGGTGAACAAAAAACCAGCTATGACAACGTCTCTTTCGAGATGTTAAAAGTCTTAGACGATTAAGTTTAATGCAGTGCTGTGTTGAATCGATGGAGCAACGCGTTTTAATGGATGTGTTTTATATATAAAACACAGCACAGCTTGAATTAAAAATCGTATAGATAACGTGATAAATGCTTGTTTATCGGGTGTATATCGATATATATTTTACTGAATGATGGTATGATCACTATAAATAATAATGATGGTTTTTTTGCCGATTTGAACATTTAATTTTGATTAAAATCTATATAATAATCACATTAATCATTGTTATATCACGAGTCTAGAGAAACAAGATGTCCCCATTAGATCAAATTGCGAATGCACTAGACGACCAGTCAGAATTATCGATGTCAGTTTTAATGACTCCTGACATGGCGAATTTTTCGGGTAATGTGCATGGTGGAACGATTCTAAAATTGTTAGACCAAGTCGCGTATGCTTGTGCAAGTCGCTATTCTGGTAGCTACGTGGTGACACTATCAGTCGATAAAGTGAATTTTAAAGAACCAATTCACGTGGGTGAGTTAGTGACTTTCCTTGCAAGTGTGAACCATGTAGGTCGTACTTCTATGGAAATTGGTATTCGTGTTGAAGCGCAGAATATTCAAAAACGTACAGTGCGTCATACCAATAGTTGCTATTTCACAATGGTTGCTGTTGATGATCAAGGTAAACCAAAACAAATTCCGGCATTGAATCTAGATAATGACTGGAAACGTTGTCGTTTCGAAGCTGCGGAACATCGTAAAGTGGCACGTTTACAGGAAAATCATCATCCTTCTTGCAGTATTTATAAAAAGTCGACACAAAGCTAATCGCTTTGGTGGCTGAATATTTGAAAAGATCGCTTTGGCGATCTTTTTTTTATTCTGAAATTCGTCTGGAGAGTGCAGTTGGGATTTGAATTCCGAGTGTGCGACTAAAGTTTATTCTTCACAGCTCAGTTAATGATAGTCATTCAGTCCAATACTGTTTAATATAAAACGATACGTAGCGTTTCGTTTTTTAAATTATGAGTGAAACTGAAAAAACTTCTCGGCGTAAGCAATGTATCTTACAGGCAGTCACAGATGCTTTAGCGGAAAGTGATTATCGAAGCATGACCATTGAAGATATTGCGGCTCGTGCAGGCGTGGGAAAATCGACGATTTACCGTTGGTGGAAGCATAAGTCCGATCTGGTTTTCGATGCTTTTAAAGCGCACACCGCCTCGGTGTTTGAACTCGATTTATCACAAAGTTTAGAGTTCAATCTAAATCAACAATTGCTCAAATTATCACGGGCTTTAAATCAGCACGTGGGTCGAGCATTGCTAGTGGTTTTGGCAGAGCATCGTGAAGCAGCAGGTGAGTTTTTTAAACAGTATTTGTTACCTCGACGTGAAGCGACACGTGAGCTGATCCAATTGGCCATTCAACGAGGCGAAATTCGCGCGGATTATCCTTTCGAACTCATGTTGGACATGTTGTACGGCCCGATTCATTATCAGATTATTTTCTTTAATACCCAGCCAGATGAAGACTATATCAAGCGACTGGTGCAGTTGGCGCTAAACCCGATTTTTACGCAGTCCCAAGCCACGCGTAGCAGCGAGACAATGATCTCATGACTACTCAACATCAGGCATCGCTATGGAACAAGTCTTTCGTTTTTTGTCTGTGTAATAACTTGTTTTTATTTAGCTATTACTTTGCGCTGCTGACCATATTGCCCATTTATATTATGAAAGAATTGGGTGGTTCGATTCAGCAAGCGGGTATGGCTTTAACGCTGTTTTTGGTGTCATCCATTGCGATTCGTCCCTTTTCCGGCATGATCATTGAGCGTTTTGGTAAAGCCAATTCTGTACGTATTTCAGGCTTTATCTTTGTCGTTTTTGCGCTGAGTTATTTGTGGATTGACAGCATGTGGTCGTTGTTGGTCATTCGTTTTTTACATGGTTTTTGGTTCAGTATATTAACCACGGTCAATGTTCCCATCGTAAATGATTACATCCCAGATCATCGAAAGGGCGAAGGCATGGGCTACTTTGTCATGTCGACCAACTTAGGCGTGGTGATCGGGCCATTTTTAGCGCTGAGTATGATTCAATTCAGCAGTTTTAGTACCTTATTTGCAGTATTAGCCTTATTGGTTGCAGTGGGCTATATTTTTACGTGGTTGGTTCAAATACAAGAATACGTACAGCATAAATCAAGTGATCAAGCGAGCCAATCCGCAGCCATCCAATGGCGTGATGTGATAGAAACACGGGTACTTGCCATCAGTTTTGTGGCATTGCTGACCGCATTTGCATATTCGAGTGTGATGAGTTTTATCACCGCTTATGCAGAGTTGAAGCATTTACTCGCTTATACCAGTATCTTTTTTATTGTCTTTGCTGTGTCGATGTTGCTCGTCCGTCCTTGGGTTGGCAAAGTCTATGATCGTAAAGGCCCGAGTGCAGTCATCTATCCATCATTTATTTGCTTTGCCATTGGTTTGGTGGTTGTGAGTTTTCTCACGAATCAATGGGTGCTTTGGATATCGGCCGTTTTTATGGGCATCGGCTACGGTTCAGTGTTCCCATGCCTGCAAACGGTCGCGATTCAAACGGTAGAAAAAGCCCGAATGGGACATGCGATATCCACCTTTTTTGCCTTGTTTGATATTGGCCTTGCTGTCGGTTCGGTCATTATGGGTGTGCTGATTGCATACTTTGGATTTCAGGCAACCTATTTATTTTGTGCGGTGATGGTGCTGTTCACTATGTGGATGTATCGTCTATTTGTGGCAAACCAATTTAAACGCAGTGCTTTAGGAGCTGAATAATGGAATTACGACATCTACGATATTTTGTTGCGGTTGCCGAAGAGCTAAATTTTACCAAGGCTGCGCAGCGAATGTGTACTGTGCAACCTTCTTTAAGTCAGCAAATTAAAGACCTAGAACAGGAAGTTGGGGTGCAATTATTGATGCGAACCAACCGAAAAGTTGAGCTGACTGCAGAAGGTCAGGCCTTTTTAAAAGAAGCGCGTTTGAGTTTAGAGCATGCTGAAAAAGCCATGATAGATGCGCGTCAAATTGCGCAGCTCAGTAAAGAACAACTGAATATCGGCTTTGTTCCTGTGGCTGAAATGAAGGTCTTTCCTTATATCATGCCAAATATTCGTGCTCAGTTTCCTGAGTTAAAAATTCATTTTCATAGCTTAATGGATGTCGATCAGATCAGTGCAGTACGTAAAGGGGAGATTGATATTGCCTTTACTCGTTATGTCGAAGAAAGCCCTGATATAGAATCTGTTCAGATTTTTACTGAGCCTTTGGCGTTGATTGTACCGAAAAATTCGCCTGTTGCAGAACAGCGGCATATCAGCATTAAAAACATGAATAATCAGGATTTTATTATTAGCGATGAACACTCATCACCTGAGCTATACCGAATTATTCAAGATTTCTTTAAGCAAAATAAACTGAATGTGAACTTGGTACAGCACTCGACCAATATTTTGTTAAATGTCAATTTGGTCGGTATGGGCGTGGGATGGAGTTTGGTGCCGTCTTATGTCATTCCATTGCTCGGTGATAAAATATTGGTTAAAAGTACAGTTGAACCCTTGCCGACCATTGGTCTGTATGCGAGCTATCGAAAAGATCGTAAAAATGATGCGATCGAATTGATTTTAAAAGTCTTAAAAGAGCAGTTCTATATGGGCTTTTTCTAAGCCTTTAAATATTGCCCTAAGATTTAAATAAAAAAATCCTGAATTAAGCGCTTCGGGATTTTTTATTTATCATATTTTTAATCAAAGACTCAATGATATGTTGCCTTTATCGCTCTGATTTATTTAAACCATTTTTGTAAATAGGGTTTCATCACGCGGTAGGCAATCAAACAGATAAAAATAATCAGATAGAGTGGCCAAATCGTAATAAGAATAACCAACAGGCTCAACACAAATTGCCAACCTTTTTGAATACCGTACCATGCTCTTTGCCAGAAACTATCGCCATTTAATTGAGCAATAGCATCAAGGTTAATATCGATATGTTCACGGACAGTGGCAGGTTGAGTAAAGCCAATCACAATCGTGCTATAGCGGACACGATCTTGAACTTCTAAGCGAGTCAGGCGTGAGATTTCATTGACTTGTGCTGCTGCAACATGGTCGGGCACGACCTGTGTTTGCGACATTTTTTCTTCGAGTAGTTTTAGCTCATAGCGTTTTGCTGAATATTGCTGACGGTTCAAAAAGTGCATAAGGGGCAACAGTTGATTGACGAAATGTGCAGCTTTTTCACTTGGCACACGAATGATCATTTCCGCTTGCGGATTCACTTTTTCAAAGATTTTAATTTTGCCGTCAGCAATCGGGTAGGATTGACTCTCTTGCACCATAAAGTCGATATTTTTCTGTTCAATAAAGCCACCTAAACTTAGCGTCAGTTTTTCAATTTCTAAGGCAGTCTTAACCACATCTTTCGACTCAAAACTGACATTGGCTTCTCGTACCATTTTACGTGAGGCTTCGGCTGGGTTGACCTGCTCATTTAAAATAGTTTCAGGTTTCTGTGTTGTTGAAGGCGTGGTAGACGGCTCATTGGATGTGCTTTCCGCTGCTTGATCTTGCTGTGTACTGACTTGAGCAGGTTGTGCATCTGCGCTGGCTTCAGTTGCCATTTCTTCGGTTTTCTTTGAACAGCCTGAAATTAAAATCACCGTTAGCATGGCAATTAAATATTTATTTTTCATCGATGTAGAGCTCAATTGTTTGATTATCAGAAAGTCGGAGTAAATACTTTTTGCTTTAAATATAAATTCAAATTTAGCGTAATTATTAGTCGGGTGTATTGTATCGGAAAGTGTTTAAAGCAGGGATGAACGCAACATAATTCTACATAAAGCCGCGTATAGTCATAGATAGAACAATAAGGATGAAAATAAGGATATCTACAATGAACCCAGCAATGAAACTCTACAGCAATCCACGCTCACGCAGTAATACCATACTGCCTTTATTGAAAGAATTAGACATCGAGTCAGAAGTTGAGATTATTGAAGTGCCATATGAAGAGATGCATCAAGCGGCATATCTCAAGATTAACCCCATGGGCAAAGTTCCCTGCTTGGTCGATGGTACTGCTGTGATCAGTGAAACTGCAGCCATCTTTAGCTATTTAGCCGATAAATTCAGTGACAAAGGTTTAGCACCCGCATTGGATGATCCAAAACGGGGTGAATATTTGAAATGGATGTTTTTCTGTCATGGTCCGCTGACTGAATATGGACATGAAAAATGTCGGCATTAGTACTGAGTTGATGGATGAAAAACGTGGCAGTTTGAGTTTTGGTAATGAAAAAATACTTTTAGATTTTATTAAAACAGGGCTTGCGCAGGCACAGCCATATCTGTTGGGGGATAAAATTAGCGCAGCAGATTTGTATTTAGCTTATTGGATGGTGTATGCCATTTCATTCAAAATATTGCCATATTTAGATGAATTTAAACCTTTTATTCAGCAGATTCAGCAACGTGAATCAGTAAAAAATGTGCATTGGTTTCAGTCGATTTAACTTGGATGCTTATTTGATTATTGGCTGAACGTGGCGTTGCTATATGTCTAATCATATAGCTCTTTCTTTGAGAACTACAAAGAAAGAGTTTTAAATATCAATCATAAGATACTAAAGCGATTTTAATTATTGCCTAGATAATGTATGGCAAATGTTGAGCTAAATTAAATAGACTCAATCATTGTTGGTTCTATTTAAAAAATCATCGGCTTCATCATCAGATAGAGGTGGGCCTAAATCTCTTTCAAGTTTGGCATATATTTCAAGCAGTCTTTTTTGATGTGGGTCCATATCTAAGGCACGATGCTGCTGATATGTTAATTGATCATCAATCCAATCATAATCTTGAACCGCAGCCCCTGCGAAACTGGTTTTCAAATGGAGTTTGTAATAACCATAAAAGTTGTGTTTCTTGGTATCTAGACAGAGATAGGCGAAGGTAGACCAACCACTTTCGGGAAATTTAAGGCGAGTTCGGCAGGGCTTCTTTTCTAGTGTAAATGTGGGTGAATAGACTTGGCCTTTTAGAATGATATTTTTATCTTGACCAAAATATTGAGTTTGTAATGCAAATAAAGCAAGAATCACTGTGGTGAGAAAAAAGCTGGCAATGACTGCATAAAAAAATGAAATGTATAAATGGAAGGACAAAAAATTAGATTCTTCGTTTTTGTTCACATCTTTTTCTAAGCGTAATAAATAGCAATTCAAAGAAATAAGAAAACAGAGGCAAAAAACGAAAATAGCTAACCAACTATTGGCATGAAAATGATGTATCTCTACGAAAATGAGTGAACAGATAAAAATAAAGCCCAACAAACTATAAATGAATAATTTCTGAAATCTTTTTTGCATTTTGCGAAGCTTATAATTATGTATTGAACGATTATAGCATGCGATGTTTATAGTGATTATAGAAAAAATCACCATGCTTTATGCATGGTGATTTTTAATTCTTGCAGATCTATTTAGATTATTAAGCATGCAATTTTGCAAACAATTGTTGGCTCACGCTGTCTAAAGTTTGTGGAATTGCAATCGCTGCAACAAAACGGTCTGGGCGAAGAATCGTAACAGATTCAGTGGTTTTACCAAACCAACCACGAATATCAGTACCAATATCACCAATCGTAATCACATTGTCGTACTTGGTGCGATTTTCATTGCTAAGCTGAACAGCAGGCAATACTTGGATAAATTTAACGCCCAATTTTTGCCATTTTTTCATGGTCGCATCTGACAGACCCCATTTCGGATCGACGCCCCAAGCAATGATTGCAAAGTCGTTACCGATGACTTCATCAAGTAGGACTTTTTCGCCAGATTCAAGTTGAACATGTGGCTGAATGAACATTTTACCTACAGGTGAGTCTTTAACACCGTTATTGATCAATGCACCGTCGTTGTACTTCGGCATTGGCTTGAAGCGCATTTCCAATAGATATTGTTTGATCGGTTTGATGTAATTGAGTGCATAGGCAATACCATCACGGACGAAACCTTGCCATTTTTTCGGTGGAGCAAGGACATGACCCGCCATTACAGAAAGATCAATCATCGCTTTTGCATGATCTTTACGTTCAACTTGGTATGTATCTAAAAGCGCAGGGCCAGCTTTGCCTTGTACAACCATTGCAACTTTCCACGCAAGGTTGAATGCATCACGCATACCACTGTTATACCCTTGACCTTGCCATACTGGCATGATGTGCGCAGCATCACCTGCAAGTAAAATACGGTCTACACGGAATTTATCTGCAATACGGGCATTGTGGGTATAAACGCGCTGACGAATCACTTCAATACCGTCGGTCGTTGGAAGCACTTTCGACAATAATTTGGCAATGTTTTCAGGTTTGCTTAATTCTTCTTGAGTTTCACCAGGCATCACCATAAATTCGAAACGACGAATACCGTGTGGAAGCGCAGCAGATACATAAGGACGCACAGGGTCACAGCATAGGTAAATGTGTGGCGTTGCAAGTGGGTCGTTATTGATGTCGATCACGATCCATTGGTTCGGTGCAGTTTTACCATCGAAGCCGATGTTGAGGGTACGACGGACCACTGAGTTACCACCATCACAAGCAATCAAATACTGCGCTTGAATTTTTTCAGCTTCACCGTCTTTATTTTGAATATTTAGCGTTACACCATTGGCATCTTGGCTAAAATCAGACAATTGACGAGAGAATAAAACATTTGTGGTTTCGTACTGTTTTAAACCTTGTAGCAGTACATTATCGACTTGTGGTTGAATAAAGGCATTACGACGTGAGAAACCAAATTCACGAGTGAGCGGTTGAATGTCTGCGAAACAACGGCCTTTAGGGGTTAAGAAACGCATCGCGTGGTTCGGTGTCGTATGCGGTAACACTTGGTCCACTAAACCTAATGATTGGATGGTACGTAATGATTCATCATCAATACCAATCGCACGTGGGTAGTCAATCAGGCTGTCTAGTTGTTCAATCACAGTGACGTTGACGCCTTGCTTACTTAAGTAGTTTGCAATGGTTAAGCCGACAGGACCTGCGCCCAGAATGGCAACTTCCGTTGTGTAATTTGCTTTATTGCTCATGCGTAAACATCCAATCACTTCACATATGCCACTATTAAGTTCTAAAGCGAGGCTTTCAACAAGCTAGGCATAAGTCGAAACGATGAATCGAATTGTCGTGTTTTTTGCAGGGTTTTATTTTAAGTAAATGATATATATTTATTTATATTAAAATGATCAATCATTTTGAATGATTTATCGATCATTAAAATCTATCAATTAGTAGCTTTGAGCATAAAAAAGCCGAACCATTTTTCAATGATCCGGCGACTTTAATTCATTTAGCACAACATTCTATTAGTGAGGGATAAATGTTGAGCAGCAGACTAAATGAATTTAGCGTGTGGAGTACGCTATTCGTCTATTACTGAGCAGGTTGAGCTGGTGCAGAACCTTCAGCATTTGCTTCTGAAGCAGGTTGAGCAGCAGTACCTTCAGCAGCAGTTGTTTCAGTCGCTGGCTGTTCTTGAGTGCTAACCACTACTTTTTCTTGTTCAGGCGCTTCTTGTTTATCTTTGCTTGCAGCAAAACTTGTTGCAGCTGCAGCAGCTAGAGTAGAAGCAAGTAAAATTTGAGTTAATTTCATTTTGAGCATCCTTATATATTTTAGTAAGTCCTGAAAAGATCATCACGTCCATCAGGAGAGAGCTCATGCTAAATCGAGAAAACCGAGTGATCAATGCGAGCAACAAAGTGAAACAGACTGGTTAACTGGATGAATACATAACCGTCCATCCTGTGTTTTAAATGTAAAAAAAATATCGGAATCTTCATTTAACTTTGCAAGAAAAAATGACCAAATCGACTTCATGATTCATTCATTGTTTACATGATGATTACATCGATGTCGTAAATAAGCAGAATCCAGAAATTTCACTAAAATCCAAATGTAAGGATTCTTTTCGATATGGCTATTTTTTTAAATATAAGAGTTAACTTTGCCAATAAAGTGTGACTAGATATGTAATGCATTCATGCCAATTGAGTAAACAGGCTGTTCAATAGCCAGATGATTATAAAATTCGTTGAAATAAGAGGCTGAACGATGCTTTAGAAAAATGAAGACAGAGAAATGAAGACTAGACTTGCAGCATTTTTTTGAAATCATTATGGTAAAGGCCATCAATCATTGGCTATTTATTTGAGTGACTCACTTTTGAAATTAGTTTCTACCCACGGTGCGATTCCGGTTCATATTATTTCTGGCTTTTTAGGTGCGGGTAAAACCACAGTTTTACAGCAGTTATTAAAGCAAAAGCCAGCGGGCGAAACTTGGGCCGTACTGATGAATGAGTTTGGGCAAATCGGGGTCGATCAACAGATGTTGCCGCAAGATCAGGGCTTTGCGGTGAAGGAATTATTGGGTGGATGTCTATGTTGTAGCAGCCAACTGCTGATGCAAATTGCGTTGTCACGGTTATTGTCAGAGGTGAAACCCGACCGACTGTTTATCGAGCCAACAGGTTTGGGGCATCCTGGACAACTTTTGGAGCAATTGACTGAGCCACATTGGCATCCGCATTTAGCCATGCGGGCATTGGTGACCGTGGTTGATGGCTCACGCTTACATGATCAAGATTGGACATCGCAAAACCTGTATGCCGATCAACTCAAAGTGGCACAAATCGTGGTGGTGTCTCATGTCGATTGTATGAGTGATGCCGATCAAGCTGGTTTGGAACGACTCAAACAAGCGTATTTACCGTATCAGCAGCAATGGATCAATGTTGTCAAAGGTGATTTAAAACTGACACGTATTGATCTTGCCTATGTGGGAAGTCCGCGTAAAATTCAGCCTTTATTGGCGATGCAAAAGCAAATGCCGGTTGATGTACCCACAGAAATTAAACAGTTGCCTTATCATTATGTTGAATCCGCTCAGGGCTATAGTGTCGCAGGTTGGAAACTCCCAAAACGTTGGATTTTCGACTTTTTTGAGTTGTTAGATTTACTCTGTGAGCAGCAAGATTGGCTACGAATCAAAGGTATTTTTCAGACAGACCAAGGGTGGAAAACCTTTAACTTTAATCCTGATCAGTTTAATTATCAGTCGAGCGAGGAAAGTATCGATAATCGTGTCGAAATTATTTACCAAACTGAACGTGAATGGCTCGAATTTGAAGATCGCTTAATACAGTGCCGTATTGATGCCGAGAAAGCTGAGAAATAAGTAAATCAGCGCAGCAAAAGCTTGCTAAATCTTATATGCTAGGCGCCAAATTTGAGGACTTTACCATGGCGCTAAAAGCTACAATTTATAAAGCAGATTTGAACATTGCCAATATGGATGTACACCAATATGGTGATTATCAATTGACGATGGCTTTGCATCCTTCTGAAACGATTGAACGTTTGATGGTACGTGTCTTGGCATATGCACGCTATGCAGATGAAGCATTAGAATTTACCAAAGATCTTTTCGAAACAGACGAACCAGCGCTGTGGGAAAAAGATTTAACAGGTCAATTGGTGAAATGGATTGAAGTCGGTTGCCCTGACGAAGACAAAGTCAAAAAAGCCAGTGCACGTTGCCCACACGTTGCTGTGATTAGCTATGGTTCTTCAGTAGACGAATGGTACAAACGCAACAGCAAACTGAAAACCCTGAAGAATGTTGAAATTTGGCAATTATCTGAAGCGAGTACAGCTGCCATTCAAGAGTTATGCGAACGAACCATGTCTTTACAATTAAATGTGATGGATGGCGAATGGACTTTGATTGGTGATAAAGCTCAAGCGGTGATTGAATGGACACAATTGCAATAAGCGCATGATGTGATTTAACTCATCACGATGGATGTGAGTTCAGGCTTGCATCCTGACTATAAAATTCGGTATATCTACAAACAATGAGAAAATTTTAAAGATGGGGAGCAGCCGATGTACCCTGATTTTTATTTGTTATTTGTGGCGCTTATGATTGGCGCTGTCATTGGTGCGGAACGTGAGTACCGAAGTAAGTCGGCAGGTCTGCGCACCATGATTATGGTCAGTTTAAGTTCATGTTTATTTACTATCTTATCGTTACGTATCGGCGTTGATAGTCATGATCGAATTGCGGCCAATATTTTGACTGGCCTCGGCTTTTTGGGTGCGGGGGTAATTTTTAAAGATGAAAATCGAATTTCAGGCATTACCACAGCAACTACCATTTGGATGACCGCTGCCTTAGGCATGGCTGCGGGAGCGGGCTATGTCATGCTGAGCTTGATTGGTACGGTGATTGTGCTGATCGTTTTAATTGTTTTGATTTATATTCAAGCGTGGATTGAAGCGAAAAACCAAGCACGGAGTTATCGTATCGTTTGTCACTTTCGACAACAAACGCTGGATGACTATGAAGAGCTGTTTAAAACCTATCAAATGCAAGTGGTTCGTAGTGTGCGACATAAAACTGAACATAAAATCAGTGGGCGTTGGATCTTAATTGGCTCTGCGACAAACCATAGAAAATTAACTCAAGATCTAATGAATGATCAGGATATTCTGGAGCTCAATTTTTAACAGCGTATTTACTACGGCATCCAAAGTAATCCTGTTTATAATAGGGTTTTATTTTGATTGCGGCATTTGAGGTTGAGAGCATGAGCAAAGAATTAGAAATTATTGACTTAGTGGTAGGCGAAGGTAAAGAAGCGGTTAAAGGCGCTTTGATTACAACACACTATACAGGCTGGTTAGAAGATGGTACTAAATTTGATTCATCATTGGATCGTGGTAATTATTTTGAAACGGTAATTGGTACAGGCCGTGTGATTAAAGGTTGGGATCAGGGCATCATGGGGATGAAAGTCGGTGGTAAACGTAAGTTAATCGTACCATCACATTTGGCTTATGGTGAGCGTAAAATGGGTAATGTAATTCCTGCCAATTCAAATCTTATTTTTGAGATTGAATTGTATGACGTAAAAACTCGCGATTAATAGATCAATAGTTTTAGATCAATGACATGGACGTTATTGATCAATTGGATAAAATAGATGTTGTTATTTTTGTCTTTTACCGTAGATTAGAATAATTACTCGAGTATAAACGCAGGAATCAAAGCCGTTGTATTTACAGTTGCCTTGTACCAGATTGTTCTGGGTTTTTACCTTTATTATTTTTACACTGGCATTTACTGTATCGACTGTTCAAGCACAGTATGAAACTGCGCCTAAATCATTTTATTTAAAGCATCAAAACGAAGTTAACCAAATCTACTTCACAGAAGATACCAGTAGCCTATTGCAAGGCAAATGGTTGTTTTATCCAAATCAATTTTTAACTTCTCCAAGTTCAGTTCTGGTCGGTCAAACGGTCTATCTTCCCGTATCATTTAAAGACATCACAGGGGATAGTAAAGGCTTTGGGACATTTACTGGACATTTCCAAATCCCCAAACAATTTATTGGCCGTCGTATCGCAATATTGATTCCAAATCAGTACGGTGCGTATCGGGTATTTTTAAATGGTGATGTGATCGTCCGTTTGGGTGAAGTGGGACAAACTGAAGCAGAACAAAAAACGGAAAATGCTCCACGAATTGCCTATTTCGTCGCTCAAGATGAATATTTCACCTTAACCATTCAAGCTTCGAGTTTTAACAGTATGCATGGCGGTTTTGAAAACCCGATGCGTATTGGTATTGCTAAGACAGTAAACCGCCAATTCCAACAACAGATGATGAGTATTGGAATGGTGTCTGGTGCCGTCTTGGGTGTGGGACTATTTACGATTCTATTTTCAGTCTTCCGAGGTTTACGCGGTCGCAATAGCCGAAGTAATTTGGTGTTTGGCTTATTTATTGTCTTTTTAGCACTCCATAATTTATTTTCAGCACCTTATGCCTATACAACTTTTACTGATATTAATTGGTTGTGGGGTACGCGATTAGAATACTTATTTACCTATTTGGCATCGATTTTCTTTTTAAGTTATATCCACTTGCTTAATCGTCGCTATTTATTTACCTTAAATTATCAGATCGCGATGTTGCTGTTGTCGTTGAATATTTCAGTGACTTTTGTTTCGACGCCTGAAATTTTTCAACCTTTGGCAACTTACAGTTTTGCCTATGTGATCGTTGTTCTAAGTAATTTTGCTTATGGTTTTTACCTAACACTGAAAAAGAAAGAGCCGTATTCAAAATTAAATTTAATCGCGGTTATTTTCCTGTGCATTACTTTCTTAAACGACTTTTTGCTGATGATGAATTTGATTGATTCAGTCAATTTATCGTTCATTTCAACCAGTTTGTATGCCTTGTTGATCATGTTTCAACAATCTCACCATTATGCACAGCAATCTATGCATACCGAGCAGTTAAATAATAGTCTGCTTGAGCTAAACAGTTCACTCGATCAGAAAGTTAAAGAACGCACCTTACAGCTTCACGAGCTGAATACAAAATTAGAGCTACAAATTCGTATTGATGCCTTAACAGGGGCATTTAACCGCCGTGCATTGAATGCTGAAATTCAACGTTTATATTCAGAAGTCCGTTTTCATAGTCACCGAACGTTGGTCTTTGCCATGTTAGATGTCGATTATTTTAAAAATTATAATGACCACTATGGACATCTCAAAGGCGATGAGGTGTTACAGCAGATCGTGAAAACCATGCAAAATACCCTGCCAAGTTCAGCCTATGTGGCTCGCTACGGTGGAGAGGAGTTTGCCATATTGATGCATGATGTTCCGTATGCGATTGCCCAAGAGCAATTGCAATTGGTACTCGAAGCCATGCGTAATGAACAACTTGAACATGTTAATCGGGGTGATGAAAAAAATTACGTCACACTGAGTTTGGGCATGGCATGGATGGATAAGCAAAATGACTTCGAAAGTATCGAAGCTTTAATGAAGCATGCAGACTATTATTTATATATGGCCAAACAGGCAGGACGCGATCAACTTAAGCCTTGATACCATGAATTGTATAGGTTTAAAAACTCTGAGGTGATATCGCTAGTATTCTTTGCCAATCCTTATTTAGATTCATTTATCTTTAAATTCATCTATACAATCATCTTATTTGAAAATCTATCCCTCTACGAACTTTATCTCTCTACTAGCAGAGTTGTTTGACTAATTTAAGAGGTACATCAGCAGGCTCAAAATCCTGATGTGCGACAAAGCCATATTTTTGGTAAAAGGCGAGTGCCGTATGGGTACTTTCTAGACTGATCTCGGTAATATTCTTTTTCCGGACGCAGTGCATCATGTTTAATAATAACGCCTTACCAATGCCTTGGTACTGACGTTCAGGGCAAATATAGTTCAGTAAAATTTGTCCCTGATCACTGACTAAAATAAAGCCGACCACTCGATTATCACTGACGTAGACCCAACTGTCGTTGTAAAGCATCCACATTAGAATATTTGATTGATTTGCCTCCTCAAGCCAAGTTTGAATCACACTTTCATTACGTTGATGGTCCTGGATACATGAACGAATGCTGTTGTGAATCACGTGAATAATTTCGGGTATATCCTGAATTTGTGCTTCGCGTATCATAATTTTTTCTTTTTATAGAAAACTCCAACAGCCTGTCATTTCAGAAGATATCGCCTTGTGCTTAAAGAGGCTTCTTGTTGCGTTTTATGTTTTTTTGCAGCCATTGCGCCGTTGGGTTGGGTTTTTATTTCAAAATTGTTGCAAAATTTACAAATGTATATTTATAAGTTAATCGTTAAATACGGATAAATAACCACATAAATGCATCTAACTATACTGTTTTTAAAGTAATAATAGATCTTTTAGAAATGTATACATACTCAATGATTTCAGCAGGTGTAATAGTTTGAAATAAATTAGCAAAGAAAATAGGCAAGATTTCAGCTTTAAAATAGTTTTGTATGAATTTTAAACGTTATTGTGCGTTATATTAGTCCATAAAAATATTCGATGATTCAAGATGTGCATGCGCGTCATCGGCAGTAGGTTGTTATTATGGTTAATTTTCTCATTGTGATGTGTATTCTGATTGCGTTGTCTGCAGCGGGCATTGTGGTCAAAAAAATAATAAAAACAGAAAAATATCGTCAAAAATATACGCGTTACCAAGCACCAAAAAAATCGAAAAGTATCTCTTTAGCATCGAATGATGATGCTATACGCCAAGTCGATCAGGTCATTGAAGTTGATGAATATGAACAGCAACTTTTTGATGATATTGCGGAAATTTTCTTTCAACAACAATACAAATTAGATTCGCTACAGGCAGCCGAGCAGTTACAAGAAGTCTTTTTACGTCGCATGCCAGTGAATTGTAAAACTCAAATTCGCCAATTAGATTTGAATGAATGGTCGATTTATTGGAATTTTTACAATCAATCACTCGAGTATTATTTAGGCCGATACGGTGAGTTTTATACACATGTCGACCGTTTTGGCGAAGAACATAAAATTGAATATCGCTATCAAGACTCCGCAAGTTGAAGCAAAATGCGATCTTGGACTAAATCGAGATAACTCAAATCATCGGTTATTCGGGCCATTAAAATCGCGCCTTCATAATCCGCCAAGCTGACTTTGGCAAGTTGAGCGGCATGTTCGATGGTCATGCATCGCTGAAAAAACACTTCAAAGGCGAGTTGCCACTCGTGAAAGATGGACTGTAATTTTGCAAAAATCTCGGTAGGCAAATGTTGACGTTCCATACTTAATATCCCGACTAAACAACCTAATCCACCTTGACTAAAAAACTGGATGGCCAGTTGATGGATTTGCGAGAAAGCCTGTTGAGGAGATGCAGTGGATTGCTGTAATTGCTGAAAAATACTGTGCTGTAACTTTACATGCGTCAGGTTTAAAATCTCCATTAATAAAGCGTCTTTATTCGGATAGTCATAATAAAACGCAGCTTTTGAGAGACCACAGACTTCGGCCAATTTCCCCATGCTACAGCCCATATAGCCATAGCGTTTAAAAGCGTGTGCTGACTGTAACAATAGATGTTCAGAGGTGTTTTTCCGTGGACGCATGTAATTCTCTATCCGAATAAATCAATATGATGTGTATGAAGTAAATTGGTCTAGGCGATTAATAGTTCATCAAACCTTCCAATGACTTCCTGCCATAAGAGTTCAGCACCTTTGCGGAAATATCCCATATGACCAATCTGTTTTAGACCATAATCTTCCGCTTCAATATTGATATAGTGCATTGATGCTTGCGCATAATGCTGCATAAAAGCATGTCGTGAATTGGGTAATGCCCAGTCATCATCGAGCGCAGCGACCGCATAAATCGGCGTTTGAACTGCAGCATATTGTTGAGACAGCTCACTCAGCTCAGGGTCGGCAAAGAAATAGGTTGGGTTTTTACACCAACGGCGCCATTGTTTATAGACGTCGACAGGAAGGTCAGCGCCCATATTGAGTTTGCTCCAAGGCAAATATCCTTTGACGGCAACCATTGGCGGAAAAACGATATTCCACATCACATGAACCTTCATTTTTTCTTTAAAGGGCATATAGCCATGCCAACCTGCGCCAGTGCCAAAACAATACATGGCACGTATCTGATCATGATTTGAGGTGAGGCCTAGTGCTTGACCGCCATAGGAGTGTCCCACTAGAAAAGTTTCCTGACCGTGTTGTTGCATATAAGCTATGGCACCAGAAAGGTCATAACGTCCCCAGTCGAGGTAGGACATTTTAAAGCCTTTGAGTTTTGGAGGAGCAGAACGTCCAATACCACGATAATCAAAAGTTAATACTTGATAACCGAGTCCTGCGGCATACTCGGCAAAACGACGGTAAAATTGTTGAGGTACACCTGTTGCACTTGAAATAATAATATTGGCTTTAGCAGCAGAATTAGGCCGATATTCAACGCCTGAAAGCGTATAGCCATCGGTTGCTGGGAAACTCACGGGTGTAGTACGTATTTCTTGCGTTGCTTGTTCTAAATCCGTTGGCATAATTTTTCTCTTCGTGTGGCAGGGTGCTAAGGGTTTATTCGGTTTAAACAAAGGCTTATTTGCCCTGAAAATTGGCTGCGCGACGTTGTAGCATGGCCATCACACCTTCTTGTACATCTTGTGTTTTTAGTAGTGGTTGTAAATGCTGATCTAATTGAGCAAAGGCAGCATCGGCTCCCAAATGCACCCCTTGCTGTGCTGCAGCGAGTGTTGCCTGAACCGCCAGTGGTGCAGCCTGTGCAATTTGTTCTGCAAGTTCTATTGCACGAGATAAGGGCGCTTGCTCAGTGATTTCAGTGACTAAATTCATATCAAATGCCGTTTGCACATTGAAACGTTCACCTGTGAGTAAATAGCGCATGGCTTTATTCCAACCCGCTGCTTGCACAAAGCGAACTGTTGCACCACCAAAGGGAAGAATGCCACGTTGCACTTCCATTTGAGCAAACTCCGTGTGACGCTGTGCGATCACGATATCGGCATTCAGCATGAGTTCAATACCCGCTGTAAAACAGAACCCTTGTACCGCGACCACAACTGGTTTTTTTCGTTGTCGTGAGTTGGTTCCCCACGGATTAATTTGCTGATCAGGAAAATTAAACAGCCCGCTGCCAAGTTTGGGTTGTAGTTCGACCAGATCTAGACCCGCAGTAAAATGATCGCCATGAGCAAAAATCACCGCACAGCGTAAATTTGGATCATCTTCATATTCAGTGAGCGCCAGTGAAAGGTCATGAATTAAATGACTGTCAAACGCATTTCGTTTATCTGCACGGTCCAAACCGATTAAATAAAGATGACCACGAATTTCTCGACTTACACGACCTTGTTGTTCTGACATTTGGATAATTCCTTCTGATTATTCTTTAGGCATACCTAAGTTTTTAAACGATTGTTAGAAAACTGTCAAAACTGATGCGTTCAAAACATCAAAATCATCGTCTGGTGGATGAGTGGTTTGATTTAAAATTTACAGAGTTGATATGAAATAGTGTGGGATATAGCTTGCCTTTAGGCCGATTTTTTCCATAATAGCTGCAGCTTTTTTTAAGGCCCAATCAACCATGTCGAACTTAGAAATTTTTGCAGTCATTATTAGCTTAATTGGCGTGACTTTAACCATTAAGCGAAATATGTGGTGTTGGTGGTTTAACTTTGCAGCATTTCTACTGTATGCCTACCTGTTTTATACCTACAAACTTTATGGCGAAACCATTTTGCAGTTTTTCTTTGTGGTAGTGAACTTCTATGGTTTCTATCATTGGTTGAAGGGCAAACAACAAGATCATGACATCCGTATTGAACCGATTGCGACCAAACTCGTGATCTTTCAAATGCTCTTAGCAGCGGTGGGCGGTTTGATTTTTGGTTTAAGTTTGCACTATTTTACCGATGCAGCCGTACCGATTTTAGATGCACAATTGGCCGCGTTTAGCTTACTCGCAACGTATTGGACCAGCCGGAAACATATTGCTACTTGGGTGCTTTGGGTATTTGTCGATATTATCTATGTGGGTATGTTTATATACAAAGACCTGTATCTCACTGCGGCGTTGTATGCTGGTTTTGTGGGCTTGGCGGCATTTGGTTGGTGGCAATGGACACAAGTCAAAAATAAACAACAGCAACAGGCGATGAAAGCTTTATAAGGATCATTGGGTGATGGCAAAGCTACTTTTAATAGCCGATTCCGAACCCGATGAATAAGTAAAGAGCGTGCAGAGTCATGATTATCGACTTTCAACTTGAGCAGCAACTACGTTTTGATCGACAAGCTGGGTTTCTATTGCAGCAAAAAGCGAGCTTTTTTCAGTTTGAACAAATAGCAGATGTGTATAACGCTGAATGGCTCAATGCATTTCCACAAGGCACGCAATGTAGCATCAGCGGTTTGGATGATGGTGCAGATGAATACGGCATCCAAATCAGTTACAAACACCAAAGTATCTTGATTGATTATTCACAAGTAATCAAATTGGTACACCGTGATCGGGATGGTGTGGTGCATAGCATGATCTTAAATTAACAACTGATGTTACGCACGTAAAAGTACTTATGCACTTTTAAAATGATTTTTAAGTCTATTCGACGGAGTCTTACATCTAAAGATTGAATAAAGGGATTAGCCTTCGGCTGGAGGTACTCTTACGGAACATTGTTTCTCATTCGGCAAAATGAGAAGCGTGCTTCGTAAAGAAACCATCTTGCGGTGCAATGCACCTCACCGACAAAACTCGTTCACTACCGTCAAATTATTCAAAGCATCGCAAAAACATTTTTGATTAGAAGTCGTCCTGTCTCAAACACTTGCGGATGACCTTACCGCGTATCGTTCTTTTATTTGAAGTAAATTGCGCTTTGATGGTTACTGCATAACATCAGTTAATCAGCTATGTATTGAACTTTTTCATCATTATGGCTCGCACTGCACGTCTTATGAACCCAGCGCTTTGATACATGCAAAACCAATTCAACAGCTTCCTGAACAAGCCAGCTTTGATATTGTAAGCCTCGACTTCGGTCATTGGTACGCAAAGTTGTCCTATGCAGGGATGTATTTAAAAATCGATGCGGGCTGGGAATTTCAGCTCGAGTTTAAAGATCAGCATGGGCAAATCTATCAAAAAGTCCTTTAAGGCAGAGTCCCTCTGAATTTCAGTATGGCAATTCTGTTTTTCTAGCTTGGTTTCAGGTCAATGACAGCCACAGCGCTTTCCGATTTAATCCAAAACACAGTTATAGCAACTGTAGACTGGGCGAAATAAAACAATAAAACCAATATTGACCTGAAGGATTACGAGAATGGCACATCAATTTACCGTCAATGCCACAATTCATGGCGTTTCACTTGAAGATTTTAAACGACTAGCCGCAGATATCAGCTTGCATGAAGCGGTGTGCAAACGCATACCGGGTGAAAATCTAGAAATTTTAGAATCAAAAAAAACAGGTGATATGTATACCTTAAAACGTGCGTATAACCTTGATGTAAATATTCCAGATATTGCCAAGAAGTTTTTAAAAGATGCGTTTCGTCTGAAACGTACGGATATTAGTAATTTGGCGGCATTAACCTCTGACGTCAAACTAGATCCGAACCTACCGCTCGAAGCCAGTTGTAAACGAAGTGTCAGTGGTGATGCAACACAAGTGAGTTTCAATTTGGACTGGACGGTGAAAGTCAAAGTTCCACTTATTGGTGGATTACTTGAAAAACATGCAGAAGGTGAAATTCGTCGTTTTAGTCAGCTTGAGATTGAAATTGTAGAAGATGAATTGCGTAAAAATTTAAAAGCCTGAATTGATTTGAAAGAGATTTAAAAAAAGCGGTCATTGACCGCTTTTTTATTATTTTAATGAGATGTTTTTTCAAAACGTTGACGATAAAGCATCGCAGTAAAGAAGGTCACCAAACAGACAGTCCATATATAATACATAGCGCCAATGTTGCTGTATAAACTCAACCATTGAACCAATGGCAAAGTGATACCACCCGCGATGGCATAGGCCAAATTGTATGAAAATGAAATGCCCGAGAAACGAATCTGTGCAGGGAACATTTTCACCATACTATAAGACACCATACCAACCGTACCTGATGCCAAACCGAGCAACATATAGAGCGCAAACACGGTCGATGCTGCCACATGGCCCAGGCTGTTATAGAACACGCCCGCATTTATCGCGACAAGGAGGGAACCGAACAGCATCACTTTGCCCGCACCGAAGCGATCTGCCAAAAGACCTGCCAAGATACAACCGACCATTTGCATCACAATAGCGGCACTTTGCATTTTAAAGGCATCGGCACGTTCAAAACCAAAGGCGCCCGTGAGTAAATTTGGCATCGCTAAAATCAGCACAACAACGCAGCCAGTTAAGAACCATGTAAACAGCATACCAATCACAACCCCTGTTTTGTGCTGTTGCAGTACTTGTTTCACTGGAAGTTCTTTAGCCAATTGTTTCTTTTCTTGCATGGCTTTAAATACTGGCGTTTCTTTTAAATAACTGCGGAGATAAAGCGCAATAAAACCAAAGATTCCGCCTAGAATAAATGGAATCCTCCATGCCCAATCATGGATTTCTGACTCTGTAAATTGTAATGAAATAAACAAAGACATCAGTGCGCCCAATAGGATACCTAAAGATAAGCCAGCAGTGAGTAAGCCATTGGCGATCCCAATTTTTTGCTCAGGCACATGCTCTGAAACAAAAGTCCATGCCGCTGGGATTTCACCACCAATAGCGATCCCTTGAATCACACGCATCAGTAGGAGCAAAAGTGGTGCTGCATAACCAATACTTTCAAAAGTCGGCATCACACCAATCATCAGTGTAGGCAGAGCCATGAGTAAAATAGACAAACTAAATAAACGCTTACGACCAATCAAATCGCCAAAATGCGCCATCACCACACCACCCAATGGGCGGAAAAAATATCCTGCGGCAAAAATACCGTAGGTATTCAGCATCGCCCAAAATGGACTGAGGCCAGTGGGGAAAAACAGTTCCGAAATAATTTTGGCGTAAAACACATAAATGACAAAGTCATAAAACTCAAGTGCGCCACCGAGGGATGACAGTCCGAGGGTGCGTTTATCTTGACGAGTCAGGCGTGGCTGAGCTTCCATGCAAATATTTTCCAGCAGCAAATAGCATTTGAGGATTTTAGTGATTCAAATTTTTATTGAATAATCAAACTTTGTTGCCTTATTAAAAACTTATAGTTATGAAAATATTATTAATTAAGAACAAAATAATATAGATAAAGTCGCATTAACTAAAAGAATGATTGGTAATAGATAATAGTGTACCTTGATGTATAAATGATAAATATCAATGGTATAGGGTAGTATGATCTACTATTTTACTTTGTGCTCTATATAAACCACAAAAGATTCAAAGCCATAGCACGCTGTTGTTTTATACTCAGAACCGATAATAATGCATATTGCATGGTTGTTTTTTTTAAATAACTGATATTACGCAGTAACATCAGAAGCGTTATTTGATTCAAATGAAAGAATGATACGCGGTAACGTCATCCGCAAGTGTTTGAGACAGGACTCCTTCTAATCAAAAAAGTTTTTGCGATACTTTGAATAATTTGATACTAGTGAACGAGTTTTGTCGGTGAGGTGCATTGCACCGCAAGATGGTTTCTTTACGAAGCACGCTTCTCATTTTGCCTAATGAGAAACATTGTTTCGTAAGAGTACCTCCAGCCGAAGGCTAATCCCTTTATTTAAATCCTAGATGTAAGACTACGTCGAATAAACTTAAATATCATTTTAAAATTGTGAAATTACTTTTACGTGCGTTACATCAGTTAAATAATTTAAGCTTGCTAGACTTAAAAAAGGATAAATACATGAGTTATGTTGCTGCTGTTGCACAACGTGGTGAAGCAATTTTGACGCTCACTGCCGCAGAGGTACAAGCATCTGAAATAGGTTCTGCATGGTTAACTGCACTAAGTGAAACACTGCATGCCACTATGCTTGAGGGTCAAGGCGTAGGCATTGCCGCACCGCAAATTTATGTTTCTAAGCGGGTAATTATCGTGGCTTCACGTGCAAATTTACGCTATCCCGATGCGCCTGAAATGGAGGCGATCGTGATGGTCAATCCAGTGATTACATCTCGATCTACGACCACGGTTTTGGGTGAAGAAGGCTGCTTAAGTGTGCCGAATGCACGAGGACAAGTCCCGAGAGCCGAGCAAATTCACGTGCGATATTTGACCCTTCAAGGTGAAGTCAAAGAGAAAACCTTGAATGGCTTTCCCGCACGGATCGTACAACATGAGGTCGATCATCTGAATGGGATCTTATTCACCGAGCGTTTAGAATAAAAACCGTGCTATTCCAAAAATATAAAAGTGACCAATTGAGCTAAAAAAATAGCGGAAAAGTAATTTGAATAGTGGTGCAAGTGAAGTTTAAAGGCTTCAAAGATTGCATGCTTAACTGTGAAAATAGACTTTCTTTTTGAAGCTAAAACCTTGTATAACTAGCGAAATAATAAAATAAAAAAGTAGATTAATGGGGAAAAATTGGGGCAATGCTGTCTGTACGAAATGGGGCGTACAATGGCGTAAATTGAAGCATCTTTTGTTTGAGTCAGACTATCTCATCATCAATTGGTCTGACTACGATAAAGGGCGTTTACTTCTCATCTTTGGCATGCTGAGTCAAGTTAGCGTGTTGAAGTGGTGCATCATGAATTTTTATTATTCGACCAATCGGATTTGGTTTAATCCGAGTGAACTCAAGTTCAGGATCATCGTCGCTTGTATAGTCCTACTCAGTTATGGCGTATTGGCAGTACTCAGTCTTTATTTCAAAAAATATTTAAATTTTAGACTGTTTTTTAGCTATTTTGCGCCCGTCCTGTTTGGGATCGGCATGATCTATGGTGGCTATATGATCGGGATCTATAGTCCTGCCACTATGGCGGGGACTGTCAATCTGCTGATGGTCGGTTTGGTTTTTTATCGTCCTGCGATTATGCTCAGTATTACATTTCCGATCACACTGTTTATTGGCTACATTTGCTATCAAACTTCGATTGACCATCTAGAATATGCACCGATTTTCAGCCCAGCTTTAAAACAGAGTGAGTTTTACGACAACGCCTTTTGGCTCATGAGTATGGCGGAGTTGTATTTGCCCATATTGATCGTCAGTGCAGTATTTTTTCAGATTTTGCTTTTACAGTGGCGACACCGTGAACAAAAGATGGAAGTCCTCAGCCGTGTTGATGGCCTGACCAATGTGTTTAACCGTCGTTATGTCAGTCATGAACTTGATACGCTCAGCAAACAGACACGGCCTGAATTTGCAGTGGTTTTGCTTGATCTCGACCATTTTAAATTGATCAATGACCAATATGGACATGATGCAGGAGATGCCGTTTTACAACGTGTTGCTCAAATTTTAAATGACAATACTCGTGTACAAGATGTGGTTGGGCGTTATGGCGGTGAAGAATTCATTTTAATTCTAAAAAATCAGAGTTTAGAGCAGGCGATAGAGGTCGCTGAACGTTGTCGATTGGCCATTTCTGACGCTGAAACCATGATAGCCAACCAACATATGTTGAAGATTAGTGCAAGTTTTGGTGTAGCAACTGCGATCGAGGGGACACCGTCTGCTATGGTCACGCGTATGGCCGATCAAGCGCTGTATATGGCAAAGCAACAAGGTCGTAACCAAGTACGCAGCTTTCGTGAGTTAAAATTGGCAGAAGATTAAATAATTTAAACGATAGTTATGCAGCAATTACAATTTCAGCTCGGATTAGCGCAGCTCGACTTTCAGACCGAGCAACAGAATATTCATTTTGATCATGGCTTAGTCGCTTTGGTGCAAAAATGTGTCCGACATCAGCGTTTCGATGCTTTGGCAATTGAATATTTGATCTATGAAATTGAAGAAATTTTAGAACGATTACAGCTCGATTATCAGACGCAGCGCTATGCTCAGTCGAATGATGCGATGCTGCATCTATTGGCGCAGAGCTTTTTTGAACATGCGACCCACATTGACCGACAAAGCCTAGAACATGGCTTTAATGAAATGATTGAACATACCGAATATTATCAAAATCTATTTGGTGAGCAGGCAATCATTCAACTCAGTTATTTCGTTTTTATTCGAGAAATGATGCACCATTTAAACCTACAGCACATACAAGTTTTAGCTCAGAATGCGTCTTCATCATAAGGACTTATACAGATGCAGCTCAATTTGTTATAAATAAAAAAGCACACAACAAAAAATAGACCTTATGAAAACGCCTGTTCCAGATTATTTACAGCATGTCTTTAATGCCTGCGATGCCAATCAGCACGGAGATTTAGCAGATTATATTCCTGAGTTAGCCCATGCCAATCCGAATAGACTGGCTTTGGCACTGTCTACCGTAGATGGCACGATTTATTCCACAGGTGATGACGAAGTCGAGTTCACCATACAGTCGATGTCTAAACCCTTTGCTTATGCCTTAGCGATTCGTCATCTTGGCTTGGATAGCGTTTTACAAAAGGTCGGTGTCGAGCCATCGGGAGAGGCGTTTAATCAAATTGCGCTCGATCCACAAAGCAATACCCCGAAAAACCCGATGATCAATTCGGGGGCAATCACCACACATTCACTTTTACCACATGATAAGCACAGTACCCGAGCTGACAAACTCCGTGAATTTTTAAGTGAACTGGCAGGGCGTGAGCTGAGTTTTGATGACGCGGTTTACCAGTCTGAAGTGAAGACGGCTTTTCGAAATTTGTCGATCGGTTACATGCTGCGCACAGTCGGTGTACTTGAAGAAGACCCTGAAGATGTGGTGAACGGCTATATTCGTCAGTGTGCAATATTAGTGACGGTTAAAGATTTGGCAAAAATGGCCAGTGTACTTGCCAATGGTGGCGTGCAAGCTGCCACAGGAAAACGGTTGCTGTCACGTTCGGTGGTGCGCCAAGTGTTGAGTGTGATGATGACTTGTGGCATGTATGATGCTGCGGGTGATTGGCTGACAATGGTCGGTATTCCTGCCAAAAGTGGTGTGGCCGGTGGCATCATGGGGGCTTTGCCGGGGCAGGTTGGGCTAGCGGTCTTTAGTCCGAAACTCGATACACATGGGAATAGTGTTCGAGGCGTCGAAATATTTGAACGACTGTCTAAGGACATGGGACTACATGTCATGGAGGGAACGCCTTCGGCGCAAACGATCGTCCAGAGTCGCTATACCTGCGGTATTGATCATTCGGTGGTGGTGTATGAACTGCGCGGCGTATTGCAATTTACTGAGTCGGAAATGTTGCTGCGGATCTTAGAGGATGAACCTGTTGCGACTAACCATATCATTTTAGATCTGACCAATATTTCTTTGATACACGATGTTGGTGTCCGAATGCTCTTTGAAGGTGTAGACCGTTTAATTGCGGATGGTCATCGCGTGGCAGTGATCGACTCAGAACATCTCTTGGAACAAAGTCGAAGTCATGCAGGACATGAGGTGGTTGTTCGGGAAGAGCTGAGTCAATATTTACAACGGTTTGAGCGTTAATTAATAAAACGTGATTTTTGAGTTAGGCAAAGGGCTCATAAGTTTAGTGCTTAGATCGGCTATAATTTTCTTTTTGCGTTAAATTTGCTTATGTCATTTGAGTTAAAAGTCAGTTTACTCCCGAGTGTTGAAGCTTTATCCCGACAGCATAAAAAGCTGAATAAACTGATTGAGCAAATCGAACAGCAAAAGCTGGATTTAGATCTTTGGCAAAATGCCAAAAGTGAAATTCAGAGTTATATCCAGCTGAAACTTGTGCCGATCTATCGTGATTTGCATGCGGTGTACTTTCGTCAGCTTGAGCAACTTTGGCTGCACATACAACAAGAAGACTTTGCCAAAGCAGATTTAGCACAGCTGGATGCAAAATTGACGAAACTGTCTAAGCAGCTAAAAAAATCCAACTATTTAAATACAGCAGAACTTGAAAAAGTCGCTGAGGTGGATGCTTTTTATCAGCAGCATCATGCGCACAATCAAAAGCCAAATAAAAAGGCCAAGTCAGTCCAAGCTAATCAGATCAAAGTAGATGGTCATGTTGATATAGAACAACAAACTATAGAACAGCATGAATCTTATGAAGCGTGGGACAGCGAACAATATCAACGTGAGAAAGAAGAGCATCAGCGTAAACGCCTAGCGCAAAAGCACGAGCAAGCTGAAAAGTTAGTGAACCAATCACTGAAAACTGTGTATTTAAAAATCACAGCTATGATACACCCAGACCGTGAGCCTGATGAAGCTAAAAAAGCAGAAAAAACCGAATTGCTTCAAGTGGTGAACCAAGCTCATGAAGCACAGGATTTGTTTTATTTATTAAAGCTGCAATTACAGCTAGAAACCAATAAGGGTAAAAGCCCTAAAGCTTTAACAGATGAACATTTAAAGTTTTATAAAATGGCACTTGAAGCGCAAAGCCAACGCCTTGCCAGTCAGATTGATGACATCACAGATAGTTTCCACTGGAGTGAAAAGCCGAAGCCTAAAAATATGCAGGTGAAAGATGTGTATAAGGTGATTGATGGTGATGTTTCAGTGCTGAAAGAGCAAGTAAAGTGGGAAAAAGAACGCCTGAAATATATGGAGAAGGTGAAAGGATTGGAAGTGTTGTTGGAGAATGGGGTGCTTTAGATTTTGCTTTTCTCCCTCTCCCTTTGGGAGAGGGGCGGGGTGAGGGTTGACGTTATAATGAAAAATATTTAAAAGCACCTGTCCTTTACGCAGCAGTGCTTGTAGTGGTTTAATAAAGTTGACCACTACAGCTGCTCATCTCCTGGAAGGAGAGGGAATTTCTTTGCGTATCACATATTCACAATATAATTAAGAGAAAAATAAAAATGAAAATAGACCCTGCATTATTAGAATTCGCCAAATCCATGCGCCACACTGCACCGATGCAGAACAACTCATATGGCAAATCCTACGTGCTAAGCGTTTTATGAACCTGAAATTTCGTCGTCAGCATGTGATCCAATCTTATATTGTGGATTTTTACTGTCATGAAATTGGTTTAGTGATTGAGTTGGATGGCGGTCAGCATGGGTCTGATGATGTGATTGAATATGATGCCGAACGGACGAAGTTTTTACAGGATTTGGGTTTAACGATTGTTCGGTATTGGAACCATGATGTGTTAGGAAGGACGGATGTGGTGTTGGAGGATTTGTGGCAGAGATGTTCTGAATTGAAAAATATCTCTCCTTAATCTATTGGGAAATTATCATAAAAATTATTTTTATCAGTTGCTTGAAATGTTTAATTTAATCCCAATTTCGTATTCTTATTAACTTAAAAATTATAATTTGAGGGGGGGAATATGGCAGAGCCAGTATCAGTAGCAAACGAATTTATAAAGTATATACCAGTAGGCATAGGTACTTTGGTGTCAGTCATTATTTCATCACTATGGGTAACATTTCTACATTTTCGCGAGAAAAAACAAGATAAGTTGAGTGAACTCAATCAAGAGCTTAATGAAATTCTTCAAATTTCTATTCAATATCCATATTTAGAGTCAAAAGCGTATTGTGATAATTGGAACCATTTGGATCCAAACATACATAGCGATGAAAAAGCTTTACGTTATTATAACTTTACAACTTTAGTTTTTAATTATTTATCTAAATTAAGTGCTCACTGTAAGTATGATGATGAATGCATACAAAAAAATCATATTAATATGAAGTCTTGGATTCGTTTGCATAAGAAAGCTTGGGAAAATCCATTGAACGATCCGAATGAAAATATCGATAGTTATGATGCAAAATTTGTATCTTTGGTTAATAAATGCTTGGGGAAAAATTAATGAAAAGAAAAGCCATAATTCTTGTAAACGATGATGGGAAACTTCCGGGTCTATCAAAAGATTCAGACAACATTGTAAGTTTTTTGAAGAGCTTAGCTGGTGGTTCTTGGTATGATTCAGAAATTGAAATTATAAAGAATCCAACCTTATATAATTTAAAGTTAAAGTTAGCTATTCAACGCTTGACACCGGTTGATTTTTGCCTTGTCTTCTTTAGTGGACATGGTGGGAACGATGGGAGAAAAACTCACATACAGATAAACAATCAAAAAGAAACCATTGAAGAAAGCGCTTTATTTGGATTTGCAGATAAACAGATTAATTTTTTTGATTGTTGCAGAAGTTTTTCAGAAGATTTAGTACAAAAATCCCAACGTTCTACGACATTTGCAATGGAAGATAGTCAAACAAATTATCTCAGTATTGCTGAGAGTCGAAGAATATATTCTGAATTAATAACAAAAGCTGTTAATCAAAGAGCTGTGTTTTATTCATGTGAATTAAATGAAGTTTCATACGATAGCTCTGAAGGAGCTGTTTATTTGAGCTCATTTTTAAAAAATGCTAGTGAATATTCTAAACACACTACCGATAAATCGAAGTTGGCGATACTAGTACATACTCAAGCAGAGAAATACGTTAAAAGTTTGAATCCTCGATCAGATGGTAATCAAAATCCAACATATGTTTACCCTAAAATTGGTGGGAATGTTCAGGATTATTTACCAATTAGTATAAATCCTTATAGTATAGCACATTACCGTCCTATGTTTGGATAATAAAAAACCCCTCATTCGAGGGGATTTTTTTGAATCAAACTACAGCATTAAAGCGCCGCAATCTGCTCCATATTCGCTTTAATTTTCGCTAACTGATCAGCAAACTCAGCAAGTTTCACTTTCTCGCCTTCAACCACAGCCGCAGGTGCTTTCGCAACAAAACCTTCGTTAGAAAGTTTAGTCGCAATTTGGTCATGCTGTTTTTGAACCTTGTCTAAGTCTTTCTGTAAACGACCCAATTCCGCTTTAGGGTCAATTAAACCCTTCATTGGAACGAATACAGACACATGACCCACTACAGAAGATGAAGACAATGGCGGTTGTTCACCGTCAGCTAGGAAAGTAATGCTTTCAACTTTAGCCAACGCTGTGAATAACGCTTCAATACGTGTGATCTGCGCTTTTTCAGCATCAGTGGTGTTTTGAAGTAGAACAGGCAACAAACGCGCATTACCTAGACCCATCTCACCACGGATGTTACGAACCGCACCAATCAAACCTTGTAGCCATTGCATATCAGCTTCAGCTTGTTCGTTGATTTTCGCTTCATCAGCAACAGGGTATTGCGCCAACATGATTGTTTCGCCAGAAATGTTCAATTTCGGCGCAAGTGTTTGCCAGATTTCTTCTGTTAAGTAAGGCATCAACGGGTGAGCCAAACGTAAAGACGCTTCCATCACAGCAAGTAGAACACGACGTACTTCAGCTTTACGCTCAACCGATACGTTTTCATCATTTAGAACAGGCTTAGTCAGCTCTACATACCAGTCACAGTATTCATTCCAAATGAACTCGTAAATCGCTTGCGCAGCCAAGTCTAAACGGTACGTTGCAAATGCAGTTTGCACCGCTTGTTCCGCTTTTTGTAAACGGCTAACAATCCACTGTTCAGGCAATTCCCAAAGGTCTTGACGAACTTCTTGACCAATCACTTGCTCTTCACAGTTCATCATCACGAAACGCGTAGCGTTCCAGATTTTGTTGGCAAAGTTACGGTAGCCTTCAACACGCTTCATATCGAACTTAATGTCACGGCCTGTGTTCGCAAGCGCACAGAAAGTGAAACGAACCGCATCTGTACCGTAAGATTGAATGCCTTCAGGGAATTCTTTACGTGTTGATTTTTCAATCTTCGCTGCTTGTTTCGGGTTCATCAAACCAGTCGTACGTTTTTGTACTAAAGTTTCAAGATCAACACCGTCAATCAAATCTAATGGGTCAAGCACGTTGCCTTTAGATTTAGACATTTTCTGACCTTCGCCATCACGTACCAAACCATGAACATACACAGTTTTGAACGGAACTTGCGGTGTGCCATCTTCATTTTTCATGAAGTGCATGGTCATCATGATCATGCGGGCAACCCAGAAGAAGATGATGTCAAAGCCAGTCACAAGCACATCAGTCGGGTGGAAAGTATTTAAGAAATAGTTTTCTTTATCTTTCGCCGCGTCGCCAGTCCAACCTAAAGTTGAGAACGTCCAAAGACCAGAAGAGAACCATGTATCAAGCACGTCTTCGTCTTGTTTCAATTCAACTTCAGGTGCAATACTGTTTTTCGCACGAACTTCAGCTTCATCACGGCCAACAAATACGTTACCTTCAGCATCGTACCAAGCTGGAATACGGTGACCCCACCACAATTGACGAGAGATACACCAGTCTTGAATGTTGTTCATCCACGCCATGTACATGTTGCTGTATTGCTCAGGAACGAATTTAATCTCGCCATCTTTAACCGCTTTAATCGCAGGCTCGGCAAGCGGTGCAATTTTCACATACCATTGGTCTGTTAATAGTGGCTCAACGATCACGCCTGAACGGTCACCGCGAGGTGGCTTAAGTGTGTATGGTTGAATCTGGTCTAACCAGCCTTCAGCTTCAGCTTGAGCAACCAACTGTTTACGTGCAGCAAAACGCTCTAAACCAATGTAGTCCGCAGGGGCAGGAATGGTTTTAGAAATTTGCTCGCCCGCTTTCGCGATGTATTCAAACTCAGCAAGAACTTCAGCATTTTTGTTGAAGATGTTGATGATTGGAAGTTCACAGCGTTTGCCAACTTCATAGTCATTGAAGTCGTGCGCAGGTGTGATTTTCACACAGCCTGTACCAAATTCTTTATCTACATATTCGTCTTTAACGATTGGAACTGCACGGCCTGTGATTGGCAAGATAATGTTTTTGCCTACAAGCGCTGCATAGCGTTCATCATCAAGCGCAACCGCAACTGCTGTATCGCCAAGCAATGTTTCAGGACGAGTTGTTGCAACAACGATGTGATCTTTACCGTCGTGGGTACGAAGTGATTTGTCTTCAAAGAAGTATTTGAAGTGCCACAATGAACCTGCTTCTTCTTTATCTGACTCAACTTCTAAGTCAGAAAGCGCAGTTTGTAATTTAGGATCCCAGTTTACGAGGCGTTTACCACGGTAAATTAAGCCTTCTTCATGCAACTTAACAAACACTTCTTTAACCGCATTTGATAAACCTTCGTCCATCGTGAAGCGTTCACGAGACCAGTCTACAGAAGAACCTAAGCGACGAATTTGACGGGTAATGTTACCGCCAGATTGTTCTTTCCATTCCCACACTTTTTCAATGAACTTTTCACGGCCAAGGTCATGACGGCTAATACCTTCAGCACCCAACTGACGTTCAACAACCATTTGTGTTGCAATACCCGCATGGTCGGTACCTGGCTGCCAAAGGGTGTTTTTGCCAGACATACGGTTATAACGAGTCAACGCATCCATAATGGCATTGTTAAAACCATGACCCATGTGCAAGCTACCGGTGACGTTTGGCGGCGGAATCATAATACAGAATGAATCACCTTTTTGAGATGGCTTGAAGTAGCCTCTCTCTTCCCAAGTCTTGTACCATTTTTTTTCGATCTCGGTCGGATCGTAGGTCGTAGCAATATTTTGCGCTGAATCAGTCATAGTCTAAACAGATCAAAAGTGGATAAAAAATTAGATCTATTGTAGCAAAAAAAATGGTGAATTAGGGATGTTGGGCGAATGTTAACTTTTAGGATTTGGCAGTAAATAAAAGAGTCCGTATGATAGGACCTAAGATAAGAAGTACCCATTGATCCCAAAACTAAGATAAAAGGAGCAATATCAAATGACTTATTCTATTTCTTTAAAGATTCAACCTACGACATATCAACGTTTTGAGACAATTCATCAAAAACTCAATGCAGGTGAAACAGAAAGTCAGTCCAAAGCCTTAGGGGATAATTTAGCGGATATTGCATGTGAAATTTTAGATCAAGTTTTTGGCCAAATGGCGCGCATGAATAAGTCTGGAGACAATGAATCCGAAAAAATTATTCAGCAAATACGTGAAACGACCCGTAAATATATGCCGTGGTCGGTGTCTTTTTTTGGCAATGACCGCCTTGTACCGATGGTAAATTATTTATATGGACGTTTTTACAGCGAAGATGGTCAGCATTATATGCATTATCCGATCGATGCCTCTTTAGCCACCGACTTGCTTGCCTATGTCAATCAAATGAAAGAAGGGCAGAATCAATATGTGCCGCTCGCATTGAAGGCATTTACACAAGTGGTCGATGCCGGGGTGACGCATTTGGTGCGAGAACCGAAAAAAATGCTGAAATTTAACATGGTAGTGGATAAAACTTTAACCGGTGTCATCAATCTCACCACGCAACTCGGTTATAAACGTTTTGATAAACTCGGCAAAATTTATGATGCACAATCGATGAGTCAGTACTTTGATCATTTTATGGTGTTTTTGAACAATGAGCCTGTACTACATAAAGCATAAAATACATATAAATGAATAAATTAGTTATTTAAAAGGATGTCAAAATGGCAAAACGTGATGATTTGAACGGAAAAGTGGTATGGATTACTGGGGCATCGTCAGGTTTGGGTGAAGCTTTAGCAAAAGAATGTGCTTTGCAAGGGGCGCAGGTCATTTTGACCGCACGTCGTTTTGAAGAGTTGGAAAAAGTCCGTGTTTCATTATTACATCCAGATCAGCATCTTTCAGTGTGTGCAGATATTACCAATGAAGAACAAGTTCGCCATGCTTATGAACAAGTCCTTGCGCATAAAGGTCGAATTGACTGGCTAATCAATAATGCGGGATTGAGTCAGCGTGCATTGATCACGGATACGACTATGCAAACTGAACGTGCCATCATGGAAGTAGATTATTTTTCGCAAGTCTATTTAACCAAAACCGTTTTACCGACATTTTTAGCACAAAAATCAGGACGTATTGTGTTTGTTTCTAGCGTGGCTGGTCTACTAGGTACGCAGTATCGCGCTTCATATTCGGCGGCGAAAGCAGCCATTCACTTATGGGCCAACAGTTTACGTGCAGAAGTTGCTGAGCAAGGGGTAGATGTATCGGTCATTTTCCCAGGCTTTGTCAAAACCAATGTGTCTATTAATGCTTTAAATGGAGAAGGCAAGGCGCAAGGCTATGATAATGAAGCCACGGCCAATGGCTTAGAAGCAGATGAGTTTGCAAAAATTACAGTAAATGCATTGCTCAAAGGGGAAGAATACATTGTGGTTGGCGGTCGTAAAGAGGTTTTGGGCACATGGGTGTCGCGCCTGTCACCGAGCACACTGTATAAAATGATCCGTAAAATGAAAGTGAAGTGATTTTTTGATCTCACATTCATTAAATTAAATATAAAGTGAAATGACGCTTATTTAAATTTAAGCGTCATGAGATATGCCACTACATTGGGCATCAAATTCTGCACAACTCTTTATCAATTGGAATAGTTTGTAGAATTTGGTTGTTGGTATCCTTATAAATAAAATCGTAGTGAATGTTATGTTCAAATGTATGAGCAACTGATGCGCATAAATTTTCCTTATGTCTTTGAGTTGAATAATTCATTAAAGGACTATTCTGAATCTGTGCAGCATTCAGTTCGTATGTGTAGGCAACACTTAATTCACGTCGATCAATAGCAATTAACGTACTATATTTATCTATTCTTAGTGGTAATTTACGACGTAAATGATTTAATTCTTCATCAAGTGCTATTGTGATCTGCTCTTGAACTTTATCTGCATTGCTTCCAAAAAAATAAGGTGAAATCACATAGTGACTAAATATATACCCACCAATTCCACCTAAAATATAACCAATAACTTTTATCTTATTCATGATTTAAGCCGAATATTTTTTCTAACGATTTATTATTTTTGAATGGCTGTTCCATAAGCAAATACTTCTACCATGCCACCTTCCATGCCCATTTCAGTGGTGCTGAGGCGTAACCCTAATATTTCAGATGCACCGATTTTTTCTGCTTCAAGCTTTAAGCGAACTACGGCTTCGCGGCGCGCACGTTCTACGACTGTTTCGTAGCTGCTCAGGTTGCCGCCAAAAAAATTCTGAATATTGGCAATCACATATTTAAAATAATCATGAGAAATGACCACATTGCTGCTGATCATTTGTCCTGGCTGTTCGCTGGTTTTAAAACGGCTACTGTCTAAGCGGATATAGGCAAGACGTTTTTCCTGTACCTCAAGCTCAGCCAAGTGTTTACTTTCGGCACGACGGCCAAAACCCCAACCGATAGCAAATAAAATAACAAAAATGACAACTTTAAAAAGAAAAGCATCCATAGCCTTAGCCTTGTGTTGGGAATGGGTCAGGCAGTTTTGGCTGATTGGCTTCTACGCGCACAGCAGTCCCATAAACAAACAATTCAGATGCACCTTGTGCAATATTTGAAGTCGAAAAGCGAATACCCACGATTGCATTGGCACCCAAAGCTTGCGCCTTTGCCACCATACGGTCCATGGCTTCTTGGCGTGATTCTTCTAATAGTTCGGTATAGGCTGTAAGTTCGCCACCAACAATATTTTTAAGTCCTGCCAATAGGTCACGTCCCACGTGTTTACTACGTACAGTGCTCCCATAAACCACATCAAGTTGTTGGGTAATGGTATGGCCAGGTACAGATTCAAGATTACTCAGTAGCATTTTTAGTGATCAATATCAAAAAAAGAATACAGTGAAGATAGAAAAGTTATAGCTAAAAAGCAATAAAAAAAGCCCACCGAAGTGAGCTCTTTATTAAGTGTCGCACAATTATTTGGTAGTTGCTGCTTTACGTTCTGCACTTGATGGCTGTTGTTGTACAGCATCGCTAGTGTTAGCCTTAATACCACCACCGAGTGTTTTGTATAACTCAACTTGGTTGTTTAAATTTGCTTGCTCAAGAAGCAACAAGCCTTGTTCAGAAGCATAAGACGTACGCTGTGCATCTAATACCGTTAAGTAGCTATCAATACCAGCACGGAAGCGGGCATTCGATAGTTTATAAGTCGTATTGGTTGCATCAACTAAGCGTTTTTGTGCAGATAGACGGTCGCCAATGTTTTGACGTACAGCTAGTGCATCATTCACTTCACGGAATGCTGACTGTATTGATTTTTCATAATCAGACAACGCAATTTGCTGGTCTGTTTCTGAAATTTTAATGTTGGCTTGACGTGTACCCCAATCGAAGATTGGAATATCAAGGCTAGGGCCAGCAGACCATACAAAGTTGCCTGATTTAAATAGATCACCTAAGTCCGTTGAAGCATAACCCGCTGAACCTGTCAGACTAATCGTAGGGAACAGACGTGCTTTAGCTGCACCAATGTTCGCACCAGCAGCAGACAGTTTGTATTCAGCTGCACGGACATCTGGACGGTTGTTTAACAAGTCACTTGGAATACCTGAACCAATGGTATTGGTCGAAGTAATTCGATTGACACGTTGGTTCGGCAGCAAGTTCGCAGGCACTTGTTGACCCACTAATAGATTCAATAAGTTTTGTGCTTGAGCAATTTGAGTCTTGTAGTTCGCAACATCATTACGTGCAGTTTCTACAGAAATTTGAGCCTGACGAACAGGAACTTCACTGTCGATACCTACATCAAAACGCTTTTTGTTGAGATTATAAGATTCAAGCTGAGCCTTTAAGGTTTGATCCGCAAGCTTCAAGTTTGAGTTGGCATACGCATAGTTTAACCATGCTTGAGCCACTTGACCCACGAGCGCAATTTGCGTTGCATCACGGGCACTTGCAGTTGCAAGGTAACTATCTAAGGCGTTGTCTTTTAAACTACGTACACGACCCCAAAAATCAAGTTCATAGGCAGTGACACCTAAACCGACATTATAAGAGGTGATAGGCTTTTGCGTATTCAACGTGTCTTGACGAAGTACGCTACCACTTGCACCAATGGTTGGTAATTGACCATTGGCAGTGATTTGATACTGTTGTTGTGCACGTTCAATATTTAAAGCAGCCGTACGTAGGTCACGGTTATTGGCTAAAGCTAAGTCAAGAACTTGTACCAGACGTTGGTCAGCAAAGAAATCTTTATATCCTTGTTCAGCAACAGAAGTACCAGAAGCACTTGCTGTGTAGCTTTCGGGGATATTGGTCTGAACAACCGGCTCTGGACCACGCATGCTTTGGCAGGCAGCCAAAGCAAGCGCAAGTGAAGAAACCGCAATGCTACGACCTGCAATAGACCATACATTTTGCATCACGATAAATGCTCCTGATTATTTTGTTGTTTTGGTTTGTACTTAAAGATACTTCGGATCCATACGTAGAACACAGGAATAAAGAAGATACCAAGTAGGGTAGAACTGATTACGCCACCCAATACACCATAACCTACAGAGTGCTGACTACCTGCACCTGCACCCGAAGAAAGGGCAAGCGGAAGTACACCAAAACCAAAGGCTAAAGTGGTCATGATAATTGGACGTAGACGCATTTTAGCGGCATGCAAAGTTGCGTCAAACAGATCTTCACCTTTTTCTTGAAGTTCTTTGGCAAATTCTACGATCAAGATCGCATTCTTCGCGGACAAACCAATGACGGCAATAATAGCCACCTGGAAGTAAATGTTATTCGCCAAGTTTGGATTTTTGAAGAACACCATTCCAAGGAAAGTCAGTAATAACGCACCCAATACACCTAATGGTACAACCAGTAATACTGAGAACGGAATAGACCAGCTTTCATATAAGGCAGCAAGACATAGGAAGACGATTAACAATGAAAGTGCGTATAGGAATGGTGCTTGTGCGCCAGACTCACGTTCTTCTAGAGATAAACCTGTCCATTCATAGTCAAAGCCTTGAACGCCCATCGAAGGAAGTTTTTGTACAATTTCTTCCATCGCTTTCATCGCGTCGCCCGAACTTACACCCACACCCGGTGAACCTTGAATGTTCACAGATGCGATACCGTTATAACGTTCAAGACGTGGTGAACCATAAGTCCATTCACCAGTAGCGAAGGTCGAGAATGGAACCATTGTGCCTTGGTTGTTACGGACATACCACTGGCTCAGGTCTTCAGGCATCATACGTGCCGCAGCTTCACCTTGTACATAGACTTTCTTCACACGACCACGGTCAACGAAGTCATTGATGTAAGAACCACCCCATGCCATACCCATTGTGGTATTGATTTCAGCAATGCTGACACCCATAGCACCGGCTTGAGCTTGGTCAATCGTGATTTTGTACTGTGGCGTATCTTCTTGGCCGTTAGGACGAACACCCATGAGGCGTTTATCTTGAGCAGCCATACCGAGTACCATATTACGGGCATCGATAAGTTGTTGATGAGTTTGACCTGCAGAAGCTTTTAACTGCAAGTTGAAGCCGGCAGTTACACCCAATTCAGGCATTGCTGGTAATTGGATTGGCATGATGTATGAAGCATCCTTCACGATCATGTTCAATGCCATACCACGTTGAATGATCGCACCCACTTGAGATTCAGGTGATGTACGATCTTCCCAATCTTTTAACTTGACGAAAGCAAGACCTGCGTTTTGACCCACACCTGTGAACGAGAAGCCGGCAACACTGAATACAGATTCGACATATTTTTCTTCGTTTTTCAGGAAGTAATTGGTCATTGCAGTGACAGTTTTGTCCGTACGCTCAAGTGAAGCATTCGGTGGTAACTGTACCAGTGTCATTACAACACCTTGGTCTTCTTCAGGTAAGAATGATGATGGTAACTTTTGGAATAAAAGTACCAATAAGCCAATCACAACCGCATAAATCACACCAGAGAAAATCTTGTGGTGCGTCATGAAGTTCACGCCGCCTTGGTATTTATGCGCAACTTTATCAAAAGAGCTGTTAAACCAACGGAAGAAACGGGCAAAGATATTGTTGCTTTCTAGTTTGTTTGGATCATGTTGTTTCAACATGGTCGCACATAGGGCAGGGGTAAAGGTCAATGCCACAATCAATGACAGAATCATTGCTGTTACCAGCGTGATTGAGAACTGACGATAAATTACACCTGTCGTACCACCGAAGAATGCCATCGGTACGAATACAGCGGTTAACACAGAGGTAATACCGATTAAGGCACCCGAGATCTGTTTCATTGAGATTTCAGTTGCAGTCACTGGGTCAAGATGATCTTCAACCATGACACGTTCAACGTTCTCTACGACAACAATAGCATCATCCACGAGGAGACCAATCGCCAGTACCATCGCGAACATGGTGAGTGTGTTGATCGAGAAACCAAACATGTTAATGACAGCAAAAGTACCCAATACCACTACAGGTACAGCCAATGTCGGAATAATCGTTGCGCGCCAGTTCTGTAAGAACAAGAACATCACAAAGAATACGAGAATCACGGCTTCTACAAGGGTATGTACAACACTTTCAATCGATAACTTAATGAATGGCGTTGTATCAAAGGCAAGAGTATCTTCTAAACCTTCAGGGTAGTTTGGACGTAGTTCTTTTAAACGTGCTTCAACAGCTTCGGCTGTGTCTAATGCGTTTGCACCAGTTGCTAGTTTGATCGCTACACCACCAGCAGGTTTGTTGTTGAACTTAGAGTCAAACTGATAGTTGTCTGCACCTAATTCAACACGTGCAACATCACCTAAACGTACTTGAGCACCATCACTACTGTTACGCAGGAAAATGTTTTTAAACTGCTCTGGTGTTTGCAACAAACTTTGTGCTGTAACTGTCGCGTTCAGTACTTGACCTTCAGTTGCAGGCGCACCACCTAACTGACCAACAGCAACCTGAGCATTCTGTGTACGGATAGCCGCAGCCACATCACTCGGTGTAACTTTCAGGTTTGCCATTTTGGCTGGATCTAGCCAAATACGCATCGCATAAGAACCACCGAATACTTGGACTTCACCTACACCTGCCACACGGCTGAGAGGTTCAGAAATATTCGAGTTTACATAGTCCTTAATGTCGTCCGCAGTCAACTTACCCGATGGTGAGTGGAATGCTACAACTTGTAGGAAGCTTGCGCCAGATTTGGTTACTTTTACACCTTGACGTTGTACGTCTTCAGGTAATAGCGCTGTCGCAGACTGGAGTTTGTTTTGGACTTGAACTTGGGCGATATCTGGATCGATCCCTTGTTCAAAGTTCAATGTAATAGATGCTTGACCGTTACCCGCACTGTTTGACGAAATATAACGTAAGCCATCCAAACCATTCATTTGTTGTTCAATGATTTGGGTTACGGTGTTTTCAACTGTTTCTGCAGACGCACCAGGGTAAGTCGCAGAGATTGAAACCGTTGGCGGCGCAATGGTCGGATACTGTGCAATTGGCATATTAGATAGCGTGAGTACACCCGCTAGCATAATTACCAATGCAATCACCCACGCAAAAATGGGGCGATGAATAAAGAATTGAGCCATTCAGTCTACTCCTTATGCGTTTGAAGTAGCTTTTTGTTCAGTTTTAGGCGCTGCTTGTTCTGCGGCTTTAGCGTCTGGTTTTGCTGCAGCAGGTTGTTGAGCACCTTGAGGTGCAGCAGCCTGAGGTTGATACGGTTTGGCTACAACTTGTTGCTCAGCTTTCACTTTTGCAATACCGTCAACAATCACTTTATCGCCAGTGTTTAAACCTTGAGTCACGATCCAGTTTGCACCTTGAGTACCGACTGTTGTTACAGGACGAGATTCTACAGCACCTTTTGCATTCACAATCATTGCCATTGCTTGACCTGTAGGGGTACGTGTAATAGCAGCTTGTGGAATCAGGTAAGCATTTGGAATCACACCCTGAACGATGCGAGCATTGGCAAACATACCCGGAAGCAATAAATGGTTCGGGTTAGAGAACACAGCACGAAGCGTAACCGTACCTGTATCAGGGTTCACACTTGCATCAGAAAATGCAAGACGACCTTCAATTGGGTATTCGCTACCATCTTCAAGACGTAATTTCACTTTGGTGTTATTACTGCTGTCTAAGTTGCCTTTGCTTAACTGTTGGCGTAGACGAAGAAGTTCAGCACTTGATTGGTTAATGTCAACGTACATTGGATCAAGACGTTGAATTGTGACTAATGGATCAGCTTGAGATGCAGTAACTAATGCACCCGCTGTCACTGTTGAACGGTTGGTTTGACCTGAAATTGGCGCACGTACAGTTGAGTAACCTAGGTTAATTTCTGCATTTTTAAGTTCTGCCTGAGATGCCGCAACATCTGCTTCAGCCAGTTTTACTTGCGCAACAATATCATCGTATTCTTGTTTTGAAATCGCATTTGAGCCAACAAGCTGACGGTAACGACCTTCTTTAACACGTAACACGTTTAAGTTTGCTTGTTGACGTGTTAAAGCAGCACGAGCACTGTCAGCTGAAGCACGGTTTGTACGTGAATCGATCTCGTACAAGGCTTGTCCTTCGCGAACATAGCTGCCTTCTGCAAATAGACGTTTCAGTACTACACCACTGGTTTGTGGACGTACTTCTGAAATTTCATAGGCAGATGTACGGCCTGAAAGTTCAACAGATTGTTCAACGCTTTGCGGTTGGGCAACAATGACACCGACTTCAGTTGGTGGCATTTGCTGTGCAGCAGCAGCTTGCTGTGCATCTTTAGGATCTTTGCTACAACCAACAAGTGCAATACTTGTTGCCAATGCGCAAGCAGTCAGGGCAGGAGCCCAAAGCTTTGCAGACATCATTGTTCCACCTCAATTAGATATTTATCTAAATTATTCATTTGTTTACGCTTTACTGATTTTGATGTAACTCAAATAAAGTAGCGTGATCCAAATAAAACTTATGCTCCAACCGGATAAGACATCTGTCGGAAAATGAACCCCAACATAAACTCGCGAAACACCCATACACAGCATCCATAACAATGCCAAAATGGTGATCAAGCGATGTTGAGCATGTTGTCGGTAAATCAAGATCATCAGACACGCAAGCGATGCAGCATAACAACTGTGTGCGCTTGGAAATGAACTCCCGTAAGACGCTACAAGATGGTACATTTCTGGGGGACGCGGTCTGGTGAACGTAAATTTAAGCAACCATGCAAGGCCGATACTTCCAAAGATCCCTATACTGATAAAAACAATCTCTGTGTATTTTTTATACCACGCAAAGTGTAAACACCATAGCGTGGTGAAAAATAATACAAAAGGCATGCCGCCTAGTGCCGAAAGTCCGATGGCAATTTGATTAAAAACAGCAATACGGTGCTGACTCATCCATTCCACGAGATTTAAATCTATTAGATTTAAATGGCTGGAATAAAGTGACAACACACTGATAATTAATGCAAAAAAACCAACAAACAGTAGCGTTTGTGGCATATTTTATTCCTTGTCATTTTAACCGGTTCGAGCTCGGTTAATTAATGGACTAAAGTGTACTCATCAGTACACTTTATTTCAAGTCTGTGTAAATCATACTGATTTTATTTTTTGTGTTCATTTACATCTTACTAAAATAAAACACAAATCTGCTAATGATTGTTCTTACTGGCTTGTGTGCCATCTTCAACTTCAAGTGGGGTTTTCGGTGGCCAGAAAAAGTCACTTGGTCGAGTTAGAAAATGAGTCATCACCAATTTAGCCAGGGGTTTCCATTGTTCAAATCTTACGCGACGAGCCCGTAGTGCCACAATAATTGTTAACGTGAAACTGACGAATAAGTTGGTAAGACCGATCAGAATAACCCCTAAGAATGACACAATGATTAAGCCAATGTCTGGCGAACCATTGATATTGATGAGGCCTTGAATAAAGTTAGCCGATGCGAAGGCAATATGGCGAATATCTAAAGGTAAACCTAAGATATAACCAATTGTGCCCATACTACCCAGCATGATCCCGAATAAGAAGTTACCCGCCAAAGCACCTAAGTTTCGTTCAATGTAAGCGGCAAACTTATCCAGTCTGTCTTGACCCATGATGCGTTTTAACTTTGGATGCGCTTGAATTCGTGGTCCAACTTTGCGATAGACCGCCATGTTGTCAAAGTAACCGGCAATCAAACCCGATAAAAACAAACATACCCCAGCAATCGCAGCATGTGGGACAGCGAGAGAAGTGAATGGGTTAAGGTCGTGTAATGTTTTGGCTGCTTTTGCATGATTCATTAAAGGTTCATGTAAAGCCATGTCCCAACTGAGGGCAATCAGCGCTGCAACAGGAATCGCAATACTGATGTTGCCTAAAATTGCAATAAACTGGGTGCGGATAATATTAATAATCAGCGCGGCAAGTTCGGCAATCTGAGCCATTTTCGAGCCTTTACGATGCTGAACCGTTGAGGCAAGTGCGGCAGCTGTCATCGCAGGCTGTTTGGTAGCAACCGTAAAATGTAAGACATGAATCAGCATAAAGCCGAAAGAGTAGTTCAGACTATATGAAATGGCTTGCATGAGCGGTGCCATGGTGACACGGGTCATCAGCACTTTTAGTGTTGCCATACATGCAATGATCACGCCGGCACCTGCCGCAGATCGGTACATGCTCATAAAGCTTTGTTTGTCCGTACTTACATAGTGTTCGCCAGTTTTACTTGCATTTTCGGTGACTTGTAGGGCAACCAATTCACTATTGGTGGCAAGTAAATCGCGCACGCTACGCTCGCTATAAATCGCTGACGTCACATCACTGAGTAAACTACCCATAGACACATAGCGGACATCATCTTCTTCAACAATCAGGTTGAGTAAGATTTCTAAGCGATCTAAACACTGTTCTAAAAGCGACAATAAGTACGTTAGGCTGACACTTACGCCAATTCGTTTGGTCGCACGCCGAATCTTCAGCACCACATCACGACATTGTTCCAGCATCACCAACGCTTGAGAAGCATCCGGCGGTAGCACGGCACTCATTTCTTCAGCACTTTGATGGAGCTTTTTATACTGTTGAATAAAATCGTTTATTTCACGGTTTTGCACCAAAAAAGGCGATTCATATTCGGTCAGTTCAGGCTGCGCATTAATAAATTCAGGATATAAGCCAATACCACTCACCCGATAAGACAAAACGGTAATGGCCTTAATTAATTCACGGCGAATTTTCTTTTTTTCTTCCTGATTGCTATGACCTTGGTTAAACAATCGAAAGAGCTGCATCCATTGCTGATCATCAATACTGTCGAGCCAATATTTGTCGTTATGACGATAAAAAACTCGACGGACTAAATCTTGTAGTTGAGTTTCGTCATTGATCAGGGGAAGAAAATGTGCGCCAAGACGTTGGAACAGTTGTCCCCAAAAACCATCGAGAGACAAAATACCCGTGTCCGCATATAAACTGGTTTGTTTATATCGGCTAATGAGTTTTAGAACAAAGCTTTGCAGGGTAGAGGCTGCATCTGGCGTGATGAGTAAAGCTTGGATGAAAGCCTGAAATTTTTTCTTAATTTCGTCGGTATTTTTTGTATCTTCTGGTCGAATTCGGTTGACCAATTCGATCAGCAAGTTTTCATCCAGCACAGCCCGAGGGGTATCGAGCTGTTGCTGCATGGTCAAAAAGATATCATTCAGTTTTATATGCATAGGCAAGGGGAATTACGATGAATATTGTTAATTATTGAATTCGGTGTAATGCCAAGTTTGCGAGGTTGATTAAAGCTTGACGATATTCAGTATCTGGTAGTGCTGCTAAAGCGGCTAGTGCTGCTTCAGTTTCTTCAGTCGCACGTTGGCTACAATAATCAAGAGCCCCAGAGCTTTGTACAATCTGAATTACACGCTCTAAATCTGCCGTACCACCTGTGGCAATACTGCGGCGAATAATGTCATGTTCTTCGCCAGTGGTATTCTTTAAGGCAGAGATTAAAGGTAAAGTTGGTTTACCTTCCATCAAATCATCACCAATATTTTTACCTAATGTTTCAGCATCTGAGGTGTAATCTAAAATATCGTCAATAATTTGAAAGGCATTTCCAAAGTGTCCGGCAAATTTTCTAAGCGGTTCACGGTACTCTTGTGTACCCGTCAAAATCGCTGCACCTTCGGTAGCGAGCTCAAATAAACGTGATGTTTTACCGTGAATAATATCTAAGTAGGTTTGTTCAGTAGTTTCAGGTTGGTGCTGTGATTGAAGTTGTAAAACTTCACCTTCAGCAATTTCACAGGTACCCGTTGAAAAGTCTTTGAGTAAAACTTTGCTGTCTAGATCCACCAATAAATCAAAAGCGCGAGAAATCAAAAAATCACCCACAAGTACGGCAGTTTGATTATTCCATGTCGCATTTGCGGTTGGGCGGCCACGGCGTAAACCCGATTCATCGACTACGTCGTCATGAACCAAGGTTGCGGTATGTAGCATTTCTATAATTGCTGCAAGTTTACGGTGTTTTTCTAAATCTTCTGCACCACAAGCTTTTGCTGCAAGTAAGCACATAATGGGACGCATGCGTTTACCGCCTGCTTCAACCACATGTTTACTGACTGCCATGACCAAGGCAACTTTAGATGTGATCCCTTCATTAATAAATTTGTCCATCGCAGCAAAGTCAGTAGCAACAGGCGCGAGAATATCTTGCTTAAAGTCGATGGTCATATGAAGAGAAACCTCAATAATTTTTGAATTACAGACGTAGTGTAGCAATTTGTTATATGAATAACAGATAAGAACTTACTCAATTGACTTAATCTTAAGTGATTTTTTTCATCAAGCGGAAGTATTGTACTTATTTTTTAACAGACTTTTATCTTTAGCATGTTGTTTGAACAGCATGTTGTTGATGTCAGTCCAGAGTATATTAGCGAATTGTTGCTAAAAATCTATGTCAAACCTTGCCAAAAGCATGATAAGTGAAATAGAGCACTCATTTTAATGGTTTTAATGACACTGTTTATATAATAAACGCATACTCATCTAATATTTTACGGAAATGACTTGTTGTTTTTCGGGTTATCCCTTAAAATCTTTGCCTTTGCGAAACCCCAGTGACGATCGTTTTAAGATCGGTATATCCCTTTACCGGCACGACAACACGGGCATGTTTGGAGTACTTAAATGTACGCAGTAATCCAAAGCGGTGGTAAACAACACCGTGTAGTTGAGGGTGAAACCCTTAAAGTAGAATTATTGAAAGCTGAAACTGGCTCAACTGTTACTTTTGATGACGTGTTGATGCTTGTTAACGGTGACAGCATTCAAATTGGTGCACCAGTAGTAGCTGGCGCTAAAGTAACTGCTGAAGTAGTTAGCCATGGTCGTCACGACAAAATCCGCATCATCAAAATGCGTCGTCGTAAACACTATCGTAAACAACAAGGTCACCGTCAATGGTTCACTGAGTTGAAAATTACAGCTATTTCAGGCTAATTACGAGGAGTAAGTAGACATGGCAACTAAAAAAGCCGGTGGTTCGACTAAAAACGGTCGTGACTCGAACCCAAAAATGTTGGGTGTTAAAATCTACGGCGGTCAATCTGTGACTGCTGGTAACATCATCGTTCGTCAACGTGGTACTGAATTCCACGCTGGTGTAAATGTAGGTATGGGCCGTGACCATACTTTATTTGCAACTGCTGACGGCGTTGTGAAATTCGAAGTGAAAGGCCAATTCGGTCGTCGCTACGTATCTGTTGAAGCGTAAGCTTTAATAGAAAAAAAACCCGCATTTTTGCGGGTTTTTTTTCGTCTGACTAAAATGTGAGGTATTTTTTAGATTGTTACAAATGATGTGCAAATCAATAAATTAACCATAAATAGTGATTTAAATCACAAAAAATAAAGAGCGTAATAGAGGAGTACAAATACAAAAAAAAGGATAAGGACATGAATAAAATATTGAATATAGTTTTTATCGGTGCTGACTATCAGAAAAGGAATTGTCCTGATAAAAGCCAACAAATTGCATTTGAAAAGACACTAGGACTTGGTGAAATAACTTCAATCGCTATTAAAGCTGTACCAAAATTACTAGCTGTGAGTATTTTATTTTCTTAGGTTCAATTGCATGGGCTGGTGGGAGTGGCTCGTCATATCCTGAGCATACTTGTAATCGTTGCAATAGTGGAATTCCTGGCCCAGAAGGGCCAATGGGACCTCAAGGTCCTGCTGGTGAAAAAGGCGATACAGGAGCAACAGGCGCTACATGTGCAACCGGAGCTAAAGGTGATACCGGAGCAGTAGGTGTTACAGGTGCAACCGGTAAAGATGGACTCAATGGCCGAGACGGCATCGATGGTAAGGATGGGTTGAACGGTCTGAATGGCAGCAATGGTCTAGATGGTGCAAGTGCTTATCAAGTTGCGGTGAGCAATGGTTATGAAGGCAATGAAGACCAATGGTTAGAAAGTCTACGTGGTGCAGTTGGCGCACAAGGGCTAACCGGTGAAAATGGTTTCAGTGCATATGAACTTGCGATAAAAAATGGATTTGTCGGTACTGAAGTTGAATGGTTGTTGAGCTTAAAAGGAACAGATCCGTACATTAAAATCCAATCAAACGTTGCCAATACAGCACCTAAACCAACTGCGAATGGACAAGATGCGATTGCAGTCGGTGCAGGTAATAAAGCTGATGGTAATCAGTCTATTGCCCTCGGTGTAAACAATATAGTCGGTGGTGATGGATCTGGTGCTGTAGGTTCAAATAACACAGTCACAGGTAATAATACCTATGTGGTTGGTAACAATATCAACACCTCTGCAAATAATGCTGTTGTACTTGGCAATGGTTCAAGCTTTGACCGCAATAATACGGTTTCCGTTGGCTCGGCTGGTGCAGAGCGGCAAATTATCCATGTGGCAGCAGGTACGGCAGACACCGATGCGGTAAACGTGAAACAAATGCGTCAAGCAGATCTAGAAGTGTTAAATATAGCCAAATACTTAAAAATATAGAACAATAGAAACATGGGATATTCAAAAGATTTTAAAGACAAAGTCATAGAAATTATGACTAGAGATAAAATGTCTGTGCGAAAAGCAGCACAGCATTTTAAC
>NZ_VOYA01000041.1:0-9395 GCF_013420465.1 Acinetobacter sp. YH01005
ATAATTCAAGTGAATTTGTTTGAAAGAAGAACTTTAAAAGCTTTATTTTCACCCGATAAAATACCCATAAAACAAGAGGAAGCTCAAATGAGCTTCCTCTTGTGAAAAATTGTGGGACAGCAGTGCCGTAGCACTCTTTTTTATTTAGTAAAATTTACTCACCCTTTGCTTTGGCATTGGATTTTTTCTTTTTTACTTTTAACTTTTTCTTCACTTTATCTTTAGCCTTCGCTTCAGACTTTGTTGCAGATTTTTTAGCAGGTTTTTGGCTGTAGGAGCTGGGTTTTCCTTTGTCTTTTTTGCGTCGTATGGGCTGTTCTCCATCTTCAGCAACGTTGGTTTTACGCTCTGAAAAGACTTCTTCTTTGGCTGTGGGTTTTGCAACACGAGGGGCACGCGCGCGAATAGCACGGCCTGCATGGCTCAATTGTTGAATCAATTCAAAGTCGATTTTGCGCTCTTCTAGATTTACACCAGCAACTTTAATTTTCACTTCATCGCCGAGACTGAAAACTTGACCGCGAGATTGACCAATTAAGCTCTGACTTGGTTGGTCATAGACAAAGAAGTCATCACCCAATTGGCTGACGTGGATCATGCCATCAACATATAAGTCTTTGAGCGTTACAAACAGGCCAAATTCAGCAGTTGCACTGATGGTACCGACAAACTCTTCACCCAAATGCTGCTGCATGTAATGGCACTTCAACCATGTAGTGACAGAACGAGAAGCTTCATCTGCACGGCGCTCAGTCGCAGAGAAGTGTTCACCTGCATCATCCAGCGAAGCACCAGAAATTGGGTAAGGCTTTTTCTTTAATTGTGCTTTGATGGCACGGTGAAGTAACAAGTCTGGATAACGACGGATTGGAGATGTGAAATGCGTATACGCTTCATAAGCCAAGCCAAAGTGACCTGCATTGTTCGCGCCATAATAAGCTTGCATCATTGAGCGGAGTAAAACGGCATGAATGCCTGGAGCATCAATACGGTCTTTGGTGGCATCGATTACGGCTTGATAGTCAGCTTGAGTCGGCTGTTCAGGGAATGGCAGACCCAATAACTTCACAAAATCACGAACCTTTTGAATACGTGAGAACTCAGGTGGCTCATGCACACGGTACAGCATTGGAATTTCATTTTTTAATGCATATTCTGCCGCTGCGACGTTTGCCAACAACATACATTCTTCAATTAGCTTATGTGCATCATTACGGCTGCGCGGTAGGATTTCATTAATACCGCCTAGCTCATCAAAGGTCATATAAGTTTCAACGGTTTCAAATTCCATCGCGTGGCGTTCAGCACGTAAGCCTTTCAACACTTGATACAACTGGAATAAGGTATTGACCGATTTACGCACATCACGGTCTTCAGGAATGGCTTGACTATTACCCTCAAAATATTCGGCCACTTGAGTATAGGTCAAACGAGCTTTTGAATGCATTACACCCGGATAGAACTCAAACTTAGTGACACGACCCGCGCGAGATAAGTTTAAATCACAGACCATACATAAACGGTCTACGTGTGGGTTCAAAGAACATAAACCATTCGACAGCGCCTCAGGCAACATCGGCAATACAAAATGAGGGAAGTACACCGATGTACCGCGCTCTTGAGCTTCGTCATCGAGCGGTTTACCCGGACGTACATAATGGCTTACATCGGCAATTGCCACCACAACGCGATAACCACCACCCGGACGTTTTTCCGCATACACGGCATCATCGAAGTCGCGGGCATCTTCACCATCAATGGTGACAAGTGCTAAATCACGTAAATCGACACGACCTTCACGGTCTTGTTCTGATGGTTCTTTAAAGCTGTCGGCTTCTTGTTGTACCGCTTCAGGGAATTCGTAAGGTAAACCAAATTCTAAAATGGTTTGTGGAATAATAATTTCAGTGTCTGCTTTATCTGCCATCGACTGAACAATATGACCTGTCGCAAATTCTTCTTTGGTTGGGTAGCTGTCAATCGCAATACGCACAGAGTCGCCGAGTTTGACTTTGGCATGCTCGATTAATTCTTTTTCTAAAGTAATCGGTTGGTGTGCATTGGGATTTGCCGGCTGAATAAAATATTCGCCTTCATACTCAGACACTTTACCAATAATTTCTTTGATACGATGCTGTAGAACTTCAGTAATAAAGCCCCATGCTTTGCCTTTACGGTCTACCGAAGTTTGGCGGACTTTAACACGGTCACCATTAAACACCTGACGTAACTCACGCTCAGGAAGTAAAAGGTCATCTTCACCGCTAATATTGGCTGTGCCTAAACCTTTTGAGTTGATATAAACCGTTGCTTCATGAGTCGGTTGCTCAGCTGCAAGCTGGAACTTAAATCCATCTTTCATCAACTGACCATCTCGAACCATCGCAATCAGACGATGACTCAGTGCATCAATACTTTTTTGATCGGCAATTTCAAAATGTTCTACAAGATCGGCATGCGACATTGCAGTTTTCAGTTGTTCAATCGTCTCTTGAATCAGAGTACGGCTTGGAATTGGATTGTCATAACGTTCGGCTTCAGCTTTTGCTTCAGGGTCGACCCAGTTTTTCATATGTATTTGGCTTCAAATCAGAAGATTAGGATTAGCATAAGTCATGCAAGCAGATACTGCACGCAATTGATTGCAATAAAGTGTTTTATGCCGATATTTTATAATGTTTAAAGCTGAAATGTAGGGGACAGCAGTGTGTGCTGAACTAATTTTGCACTAATTTTTTGAAAATCGTTTAAAAAATATCTAATTGAGTAAAAAAATGAAAAAAATATAACGACTGTGCTTGCAGTCGTATCATGATCTTTGTATTATGGCGGCACGTTACGGTGAGATGGGTGAGTGGCTGAAACCACATCCCTGCTAAGGATGCATACGGGCAACTGTATCGAGGGTTCGAATCCCTCTCTCACCGCCACGATTTACTTATGTCGCGCTCATAGCTCAGCTGGATAGAGCACTTGGCTACGAACTAAGGGGTCGGGAGTTCGAATCTCTCTGAGCGCACCAATAAGTAAATCTGAAAACGTAGTCTTTTAAGACGACACAAGTTACGCGCTCATAGCTCAGCTGGATAGAGCACTTGGCTACGAACTAAGGGGTCGGGAGTTCGAATCTCTCTGAGCGCACCAACTTGAACAAATTACCGCATATGTTGCGGTTTTTTTGTGCCTGTGATTTATCGTTTTGATGCAGCCTGTCTTTTGTCTTTTGTCTTTTGTCTTTTGTCTTTTGTCTTTTGTCTTTTGTCTTTTGTCTCTTACTTAGATTGTATAAAGCGTTCTATTTTATAAGACGATCCATCAGTAAATTTGATTTTGCTTTCTTTGGTAGATAAAACCTTATTTCAGATGTTCATGGTGATGCAATTTTTTTAAATCTAAGTTTAAAAAAGAATTGAGTGAGTTAAAGCAGTGATTCAATGATGGCGATAGATTTGTTATCTATCTTGAGCATTTATACGTGAGTATTGCTAAGTTTAAATTCCAAACTTGTGATGCAAAAGCCATTAAAAAAGTAAATCTAGCTGATTTTTAGCGTGTTTAAAGGGTAATTGTTTATTTGCTGTGCGTTTGGTTAAATTTATATGAAAAAGCTCTTAACAAAAAATAAAAATCACGTATAATGAGCCTCATCAAGACGTCGCGCTCATAGCTCAGCTGGATAGAGCACTTGGCTACGAACTAAGGGGTCGGGAGTTCGAATCTCTCTGAGCGCACCAACTTGATCAAGATTGAAAAAACCGCACATGTGCGGTTTTTTTGTGTCTGAAATATAGCTAAAACCAATAAAATCAGCTTATCAATTAAGGTTCTAATTTAACTTCTGTTTAACTTTGAGTGCAAAGACTGTATTGCCGCCTAAAGCCGGTAACATGTCGTGATACGGCATACTGCGCATAGCACGAAGTAAAAACGGTGCTTTGTCATCAATCTTCACCGCACTGGTCAATTGTAATAACGACCCTTGTTGTAAGGGGCGAATATGCATTGCACCTCGGACAAACTTTAAGTCCCCACCTGTTGCGGTATATTGATTTTGCAGTAAGTCGGGATAGTTAAAACGCATCTTAAAATCAAAGGGAATATTGATCACACCTAAACCCACCGAAATTTTATAGTCGGCATCCATGAGGTGCGGATTAATTTTCTGCACTTGCATATGTTTGACTTGTCTTGGAAATAAGTGCTTGAACGAAGACACATTAATCCAGCGCTGTAAGCTCGAAGGCTCTTGTGCATAATATTGAAAACTGGTGCTAAAGCGCATCAATTCATAATTTTGCCCAAAGGGAACGCGCTGCGCTGTCAAAATAAAGGACACAGGTTCTTTCGAGCTTTGACTTAATTGGGTGATTTTGTCGAGTTGAGAGGCATTCAATTTGAGTTCAGGCAATTGATTTGCAGCGAGAGTTTCACTACTAAAGGCTTTAAATCGGCGCTGTAATGATTCGAGTAAAAAACCATTGGTTCCCGCAGGAATCCCTAATTTGGCATCGGGTAAGGCATTTAATATTTTGCTAAACAAAAAACCTTTGGGCTGATTTAAATCGCCCCATTGGGTCACACTAATCAAGGTGTGTTGTGCATCAATCTCAAACCATTCAATTTTCCCTGCACCAAAGGGCACTGGTGCTTCTAGAACCAAACTATTAATGCTGTTGTGCTGAATTTGGTGCTGCATCACCACAGTTTCTTTAAAGTTTAAAACCGGAATCGGCGTCGGGATGTGGATGCGATATTCAACTTGGCTGGTTGAACCTTGCTGTTGCAAAACCTCAGCAGATTTTAGCGTGGGAAATAAGCCGGCGTAGTTTGGATAATTACTGAGTAATCTGGCGACATTTTTACTGTTGGTTGGGACAACCACCGCGGCACTTTGAAATTTACCAACGACTTTTTGTCCTGCTTTCATCGTGGGTAGACTAATTTGCTGTGAAGGATGTGCAAAAATCACGATGTGATCACCGGCAAGATTTGCCAAGGCTTTGGCATTGCCATTAAATAAGTCCAAACTACTAGGGATCTGGGGTTGCCATTGAACGAATTTGGCCCAACTGGTCGATATGCTCAGTCCACTCAGAAACACCAGCACCATGATTATTTTTGTTATCTGCATGTCACATCCTGCGTATGCAATCTTTTATTTGTTGCTGTTTTTAACGTATTTCTAGAGGGAAGGGAAGTAGTGATGTGTTACAACCGACCATTAAAAAGCATGAAGCAAATTTGAATTGTGGTGTAGTATTTAGCGCAATTCATTTTTAAATATTCATACGCTTATGTCTGAAAATCTACCTGCATTATCGCTGCGCTATTTTTTAAATCTAGAAGAATCACAGGATGGTTTTGCACTAGCTACTTTTGGCAAAAAGCAATTTACGCGTTTTTTAACGCCAGCCATTAGCCTTGGGATTATCATCTGGGGTTTTTACTTAGGTGTAAATGGTGTCGGTGCCTACTATGTTGGGCTGGGTGCTTTCTTTTTACTTCTTCAAGGTATCATGCGTTATTGGTTTTTACCGATGATGTTTAAACGCCAGTTTGTAAAATACCAATTAGGAAAAAGTGAACAAGGTATTGATTTATTTCAAGACTATGCAGAAATTCATGCCAATGGTCGTAAGAATATCTTCCATTATGCTGAAGTGGCCAATTTTGCTGAAGGCAAATTGACCTATATGCTTGAGCTGAAAAATAAAACCGTGATTATTGTGCCGAAAAGTGCATTTAAAGATACTGCGGACCAAGCGATTTTTAGCAATACTTTTCAGCACTAAGACAATCTATTCATAACAAAAGAGGGAGTAGTATGCAGTCACGTCCATCTAAAATTGTTTGCGTCGGTCGTAGTTATGCAGATCATGCCAAAGAATTAGGCAATGCAATTCCTGACCGTCCTGTGCTTTTTATGAAGCCGCCAAGTGCATTAACCGCATTAGAGCAAGGCATCACATGGAATCCTGCATGGGGCAGTTGCCACTATGAATGCGAATTAAGTTTACGTATTGATCGTCCTTTATCGGCTGAAACTGATCCTCTCAAAGCCTTAGAAGCAGTTGGAGCTGTGACTTTGGGCCTAGATCTGACTTTGCGTGATCTACAAGATGACTTAAAGAAAAAAGGTCAGCCTTGGGAGCGTGCCAAAGCTTATGATGGTTCTTGCATCCTTGCGGATTGGGTCGATGTCCAAGAGGTGGTTCAAGATTGGAAAGATGTGCATTATACCTTGCATGTCAATGATGAATTGCGTCAGAACGGTGATACTGCATTGCTGATTTTTGATGTGGGTACTTTGTTGGCCGATATTAGCCAAGTGTTTAGTCTTGAGGCGGGTGATGTGGTCATGACGGGTACGCCTGCAGGTGTCGCGGCACTACAGTCAGGTGAGCAGTTGAAAATGACCCTAAAAGGCAAAAATCAGGACTATGTCTGGACAACCTTTGTCAAATAATCTGTGAACGACATACAAAAAGGCTGCTTAATGCAGCCTTTTTTGATTGATCTATTCAGTACTGCTTGATGGTGGTGGCTCATTGGGTTGTAAAGGACTAGTATCTTTCCATGCTTCATAGGTATCGGCCATATGCTGTGAGTCGGTGTCTCCCAATGCACCAGCTTTGGCATACCATTGTCGCGCTTTTTCACCATCTCGAATGTCATAATGATAATAATGTGCCATTTTCATCGCGGCGTCAGCGTCTTGTCCTTGTTCTGCAGCATAGCTTAAATATTCGGCAGCTTTGTCGGGTGTAGACGAAGGATGTTCAGAAAAATAGTGTTGATTTCCCAAGACTTTGATTGCTTCGACATTCTTTTGTTTGGCGGCTTTTTCATACCAAATTTGCGCTTGGTGCTTATCTTGAATTAAGCCTTTTCCCGTGTCGTACATCCAACCAACAGTATATTCAGCAGCAGGATCATGGGTCTTTTTTGCAAGGTCTAGCACCCAGTGTGCAAGGAAAATATTGCCATCTTGCTGCATCTTTCGAATCACTTGATCTGCATGCGGGTTGCCTTGATAGGCTTGTGTCATCAACCATGCGAATGCGTCCGTAGTGCCTTGATCCGCAGCAGCTTTGTACCAATGTACACTTTGTTCGATATTTTGTTCTGTGCCCGTTCCACTGAGGTATAAATCACCCACTTTCATTTGTGCAGTCGAATCACCACTTTGAGCGGTTTTGAGTGCAGATTTAAATTCACGCTGTTCTTTGGAGCTACAAGCCGTTAAAAATACGGCAGATAAACACAGCGCTAAAATGGTTTTTTTATTCATTCGAAATGGAGTCTTTATCATTCTTCGTGGATTTTTTGATCTTAGCGGATTGTTGAATCACTTTATAGAGACCCTTATAGCTAAATTTAAACAAATTTAGGGCTTTAAGGCAGATTTTCTAAACTGATCTGGGGTACAAAGCATCCATTTTTTAAACATATTTATAAACGCCGAGGCATTGGCATAACCGAGTTCTAAAGCAATATTTTCGACAGTTTGGCCTGCGTTGAGCATCGACATGGCTTTCATGACTTTGAGGCGTTGTCGCCATTCATACAGGGACATCCCAAGTTCTTTTTGACAATAGCGCGCAAGAGTACGTTCCGTCATGTTTATCCGCTGTGCCAATTGCTCAAGCGAGCTTTGATCCGCAGAATGTTGGTGTAAATAATCAAGCAATTGTTTGAGGGCAGGATGTTCCGAATGCGGTAAATAGCTACTGACCAGTTTAGCTTGATGCAGTTGATCTAAGATCACATGAAGCAAGCGTTGATATTCGGCCGTATTTTCCATGAGGTCGGCTTGTTGGTGTAAGAGACGCAAATGGCTGAAGATCGCGGTGACTAAAGGCGAGCTGAGTAAAATCCCAGGTTGTTTCGGTAAGTGAGTACATAGCGATTCATGTACATATAAGGTGCCATGTGAAACCGCGGTACGATTTAAACCACTGTGTTCTAAGTGTGGGGGAAGCCAAATGCCATAAGGCGGTGGGGTAATATAGTCTATCTGATTGATGTTCACTTCCATCACGCCATTAAAGGCATAGACAAACTCGCCCCAAGCATGCCCATGAACGGGATAAACAGACAGTGCAGGATCGTCACGAAAACTGATCCACAGCGCTGCTTGAATTTCATCGTTAGTGGGAAGTTGTTGCAACTGCGTATGATCTGCACGAGCTTTATGACGCATGAGAAATTTTGCCTGAATAAGAAGATCACTTGTCTATTTTGAAGTATATATTTTATTTCTGACAGTTCTATAGTGTTGCTTGTCGTATTGTCGAGTAAAAAGTGTGGAACAGCGTAAGGCGCTAGATGCAAAAGCTTCTGGTCTGATGATTATTTTGTGCATGATTTTAGGGATTCAACAGGTCATTTTGAAATTGGCCGTGGTTGATATTGCGCCGATCATGCAAATTGCCATTCGATCAGGTCTGGCTGCGCTGTTGGTCTTTCCACTGATGCGTCTCAAGCCGGGTACACATTTATATACACGCGAATACTTGCTACCGGGTATCTGGTTGGCGTTTTTATTTTCAGCTGAATTTATTTTAGTGGCAGAATCTCTGCGATATACCTCTGCATCACATACTGTTGTCTTGCTCTATACAGCACCGATTTTTGTGGCATTAGGTTTACATTGGAAACTGCCTGAAGAAAAGCTTACAGCGATCCAGTGGGTCGGTATTTTTATTGCCTTTTCAGGTATTGTCCTGTCGTTTATGGGACGTGAAAGTAGCACTACAGTCAACACTCAAGCCCTGTTGGGTGATGCGATGGCATTACTTGCAGGGGTGATGTGGGCCTTGACCACCATTTCATTAAGACTCACCAAACTGTCTGATGCACCTCCGACTCAGACCTTGTTTTATCAGTTGGTTGGTGGATGCGTGTTTTTATTACCCGTGGCGTGGCTGACAGGACAAATGACTGTACATTGGACGGTGCTGTCCATCAGCAGCATGATTTTTCATGTGCTCATTATTTCATTTTTCAGTCTGATGCTGTGGTTTTGGCTGTTAAGTAAATATCTGGCCAATGGTCTGGGCGTTTTTTCATTTCTCACCCCAATCTTTGGTCTGGTCTTTGGCGTATTGATCTTAAACGAAACGATTGAACTGAACTTTATCTTGGGGACGGCCTTAGTAATGGTCGGGGTGATGACGGTAACCTTGCATCGATGGTTAGCTAAATTGATGGGACGTCAGCGCACAGCGACCTAAGATCATGTATAAATAAAAAAAGGAGAGCTACGGCCACTGCTGTCCCATAGTTTGCTTTAAATAAAAAAACCTGAGTCCTAACAGTTAAAATATGAGTGCAAACAAACACTTTAACGACCAGGATTCAGGTTTTGTCACATCAGAATACCGTATTTCATG
>NZ_VOYA01000042.1:0-9339 GCF_013420465.1 Acinetobacter sp. YH01005
GATAGTCTTTTTCAGATTCAATCAATAATTGAACCGCTCTTTCTCTGATTTCAGGGGTATATTTTAATTTGGTCATCGGAACATTCTCTCAGAATACTGAGTCTCCGACAAACCCGGTACGGTTCAGTTAGATTGTCTTGGGTTACTTCAGATTGAGTATTATTTTTACGAACCCATGCAACTATATCTTTAGGATAAAACAAATGTTTATGTAAAGAACTGTCATCCAAATCTAGTAAATAAACAAGAGCTGCTGCTTCAAAAGCCCAGTAACCAACATATGAATAATTATCTAAATTTAAATGACTATTGTACCAAAGTGTATTTTTATGCATTTGATACCAATCAGCCAAATATTCATCCAACAGTTCAATCGCATGATTTTTGTTATTTTTAATTATTACATTATCAATCACATCGCATAATATTGAAAAATTATAACTATATATCCCATCTCTTTCAGTATCTGGATGATTAGAATCCGTTAGTTTTAAAAACTTATTAATCACTTCATCTTCACTAAAAGTTCCTCCATCCTCGCCATTGATTAATTGTTTAATTGTAGATAATAAATTATTTTTATTTAGCAATACTGCTAAGCTAATTGTAGTTAATGCAATAAAACCACCTTCACCACCAATAACAACTGGCTTTTTACTTGCTTTAAAAACTCCTAATGCTTCTGCTTGTTTTTCATAACCTTCTATTACTTTTTCAAATAATGGAGATATTTCTTCTATTGGCTTTCCTGCAGTATAATGAAGATATAATAAAGAATGATAGATCCATGTAATAGATTGCCATCTTGAAGCTTCTCCACAATTATATTGATCATCTTCAAATGTATCACTTTCTAAATATAAGGGTATTCCTTCTTCATTGTATTCTTTAGTCTTTAAATAATACTCTTCAGTTAAAAAAATCTGTCTTTTATATTTATCGAAATTCATATTGATCCTAAAATTAATGCCCCGAATGGCATCTACTTATTCAGTCAGATACCAAATCGTTAATCCCCAAGGGTTATCTTTAATCTCAGGCATATCTTCTCCTTGATTAAAATGACGTTTTTCCATGTTATTCGCAGGACTATACCACTCACCTGTTTTAGGGCAAATTTGGCCTGCTTCGCATCTTAGAGTTTTTGTACTAGGATTACTTATATCCTTCTCGCAAGGTACAAATTCTCGGGCAAATTTAACCAAATCCTTTGGATAAATCATATGTGTTATTTCGCTATCATCTAAATCTAGCAAATAAACGTAAGCAGCAGCTTCTATAGCCCAATATCCAAAGTACAAACCTTCATCCATTTTATGGGTATCATGCCAAGCTGCACTTTCAAATGCGGGATACCATAATTTCAAATATTCCTGTATATCATGAATACTCTCTTCTTTAGTATCTCTATATTTACTAAAAATTAATGGGCGATATGGATTATCAAAAAACCATTGATCCACATCATATCTATCCGTCAACTCAAATGATAAAAAATCCTCATACAGCGTATCTAATTGTTCTGTTTGCTCATGGTAAATTTTGTCCTGCATCGCTGCAATACGTGGTAATAAGTCTCTTCTATGTAATAGATAACACAGTCCTATCAACTGCATACATCTTTCGTACTCATCTATTGCGGTGAAATAAAATGGTGCCCAATCTTCATCCTCCTCGTCTTTGCGCAAGGCTATTGTATATTCTTCATATTTCGTAATTATATTTTCTAATTCTATTCTGAGAGGTTGAATCGACTTACCAATTGTATAATGTAAACTAAATAATTGATAAGCTTCTTCAGCGATATAATAATTTAACCGTCTTAAATCATTTATGGATCCATTATACTCAATTTTTTTTTGAACCAATCTATGATAAGAGTTTAATAAGTACTTCGTGATTTCAATATAAGTATTTTCAGTTAGAAAAATTTGTCGAATTTGTTTTTTATAGATGTCCATATCTATTCCAAAATGCCCCGAATGGCATCTACTTATTCAGTCAGATACCAAATCGTTAATCCCCAAGGGTTATCTTTACTCTCAGACATAACATCACCCTGTTTAAAATGACGTTTTTCCATGTTATTCGCAGGACTATACCATTCACCTGTTTTAAGGCAAATTTGACCTGCTTCGCATTTTAATGTTTTTGTACTTGGATTACTTATATCCTTCTCGCAAGGTACAAATTCTCGGGCAAATTTAACCAAATCTTTTGGATAAATCATATGTGTTATTTCGCTATCATCTAAATCTAGCAAATAAACGTAAGCAGCAGCTTCTATAGCCCAATATCCAAAGTACAAACCTTCATCCATTTTATGGGTATCATGCCAAGCTGCACTTTCAAATGCGGGATACCATAATTTCAAATATTCCTGTATATCTTGAATACTCTCTTCTTTAGTATCTCTATATTTACTAAAAATTAATGGGCGATATGGATTATCAAAAAACCATTGATCTACATCATATCTATCCATCAACTCAAATGATAAAAAGTCCTCATACAGCGTATCTAATTGTTCTGTTTGCTCATGGTAAATTTTGTCTTGCATCGCTGCAATACGTGGTAATAAGTCTCTTCTGTGTAATAGATAACACAGTCCTATCAACTGCATACATCTTTCGTACTCATCTATAGCTGTAAAATAAAATGGTGCCCAATCTTCATCCTTCTCGTCTTTGCGTAAAGCTATTGTATATTCTTCATATTTCGTAATTACATCTTCTAATTGAATTCTAAGTGTAGAAATATCAAACCCAGCGGTAAAATTTAGACTTAATAAATCATAAGAATAGATCTCTTTCATAAATCAAAAAACGATCTATCTCTTGCTTATTATTTGTACCAAATAATTTTAAATATACATGCATAATTTGCAGATGAAATACGTCGATTCAACAAAGCTTTCTGAAACACAGTTTAAGCGATATACAGGCATCTCATGGTCAACCTTTGATTTAATGGTTGAACAGCTAAAAATGCTGGTGCCTGCTAAAGGTAGACCATCAAAGTTAAGTGTAGAAGATCAAATTCTTCTATGCTTAAGCTATTGGCGTGAATACCGAACATTGTTTCATGTCGCAACGAGTTTTGGCGTGTCAGAGCCTACTGCTTCAAGAATTGTCCGCCACGTAGAAGATTGCCTGATCAAGTCTAATCTATTTAATTTACCCAAAAGTTTGCCTGAAGGCGAAGGTATCGACTGGAATGTGGTGATCGTAGATGCCACAGAAATTCCAATACAAAGACCTAAAAAAACAGAATAAAAGCTATAGTGGCAAGAAGAAAGCACATACTTTTAAAGTTCAAGCCATTATCCATTATAGAACACAGCAAGTTCTGAGTTTATGTACGAGTCGTGGTGCTGTACATGATTTCGAGCTTTTCAAACGTAATTTGAATCATATTCCTAAAGGTGCTTTTATTCTTGCAGATAAAGGCTATCAAGGTATCTATGCAATGTATCCAAATAGCTTATTGCCTCTAAAAGCAAAGAGACGCTGCAAACTAGATCCCGAGCTAAAAGTTTACAATCAAGAAATCAATAAAAGAAGAATTGGGATTGAACATGTATTCGGCAGTTTGAAAACTTTCAAAATCATTGCCGAACGATATCGTAATCGAGGTAAAAGACTAGGTTTAAGATTCAATTTAATTGCTGGAATCTATAACATGGAGCTGAATAAAAAATGATTTATGAAAGAACTCTAATGTAGTGATAAGTAATAATCTAATCTTCTTATATCAGATGGACTGTCTTCATATATTTTTTTACTTTCTAAAATTTCAATGAGTAATTCTTTTAAAAATATATTTACTCTATTGTAAACTTCATCTGTTAAAAATAATTGTCTTTTCTTTTTATCAAAAATCATTCTTATTCCAAAAATAATGCCCCGAAGGGCATAAATCATTCTTCACCATCAAACTGCCAGTACACATCACCCCAATCACTTTCAAAATCAGGGAATATATCACCTTGTTTAAAATATTGACGTGAGTTTTCTTTAGCAAAAGTATACCAATATCCTGCGTGAGGACATGGGCTACCGGCAATAACAATATCTATTCTTTCTGGTTCTTGAACTTCAACTTTCACTCGTTTTAATTCAGGCCAAGTGCTGTCTTCATCAAATCGTGCAATCCATTGCTTTGAACTTACGGCATCAAAACGTGGATTTGGATCATCTGACCACGCATCTAAAGTGGTCAGTTTTAAGTTATCACAACGTATCGGTTTAATTAGTTCATTTGCCATCACCAATAAATCAGGAACACCTTCTTCAACTGGATAAAGTGAAAGCTCTCCCAAACGTATCCATAAGCTGTATTTTGTTGAATCTTCTAGGTCTATAATTTTAGTAATTTCAATTCGTGGATCATCCAGTTTTTCACGAATTTGTTCTTCACTCAAGCCTAGTTTCTCTAGCCAGTAGGGAGAAAGTAAAAAGCACCATGTTGGGGTACGAATACCGCCACCTAAACCATCCCGATCTTCTGCAATAAACATATTTTCATGAGAAAACTCCATACCAGGATGATCAATATCGAGCCCGTAAAAATAATCCGTGAAAGTCCGTTCAACTGTTTCAAATTCAGGAGAAACAAATGCAAATTGACTTGTGTTTCCAATTTCATATCCACTATATGCTTGAATTGGGTTAAGCATTTCTAGACATTTTTGAACAAATGAGTACCAAATATCTTTATTGGATCTATACCATTGATCACCAAAAGTTAATTTTAGACTAGAATAGCGCTCACTAGAGTCTCTAATCTTTGCACTTAAAGCCCAACGTGGACTTTGATCTTGAGATTGTGCAGATGTTGCACCTAAATAGTAAATGAAATATTTTTTATAAATTTTTGCCATTTCAGCTGATATTTCTTCACGACTTCTAATCCATGAAATTGCCTTTTTCCAAACTTCAGTATCACATCGAAATCTTAAATGAAATGGCTTATCAATTATTTCGAATTCAAATTTCTCATAAATATCAATTACTTTTATCAAAAATTCTTGCGCATTTGTTTTTTTTTGATCAATATAAAATGTAATATAAGGGCAAACTCCGAACTCTTTTTTTTCTTCCCCATAAATTATTGATGTATCAAGAGGAATATCTCGAACTAATTCTTCTATTTCCTCATCATTTAAATAAACTTGTGCTGTGCTCATAAAATATTCTTTTAATTAATACTTCTTTTTTTAGAGATCCAATATTATCAAGTCCCGAAGGCATAAATTACTCTTCACCATCAAACTGCCAATACACATCGCCCCAATCACTTTCAAAATCAGGAAAAACATCTCCCAAGTTAAAGTATTGACGTGAGTTCACTTTAGCAACTGTAAACCAATAACCCTGTTGAGGACATTTTTCCCCAGCTTTAATTGAAAATTTATTATGATTTTCAAGAAAATTTATTACTGAAGTTTTGAGCTTGAATTTGTGATAAAATTCAACCAAATCTTTAGGGTAATATAAGTATTCATGTAAGACAGTATCATTCTCTATCTCTAACAGAATAACAGCGCACGCTGCTTCAAAAGCCCAGTATCCATAATAGCCACCTTCTGATTTATGAGTATCATGCCAAGGCGCACCTGATAAATCTTTGTACCAATTCTTTAAAAACTTACGGACAAAAGCTAAAGAAATTTCATTATCTTGATTTGAAAAGGCTTCACATAATAATAAGTAAGGTTTTGGTACTAATACTGTTGAACAATCATATCTATTTTCATCTGAAAAAGATAAATACTCTTCAATTAGCCAATCTTGAGCAACATTTTCTCTCATTTCTCCGTCAATTAATTTCGCAACTCTAGGTAGCAAATCCTTTCGGTGGAGTAAATAACACAAACTGATTAACCAAATACATGGACAATAGCCATCAATAGTAAATAATTCAAAAACTGGTAAGTTTATATTTTTATGATAACTTCTTAATTTACTTCCATATTGCTCATAATAGTCAATAACTATTTCAATTTGGCTTCTAATAAAAGGTAAACTATTGCCAGCTGTATATTCCAATATAAGCAGATTTAAATAGTCCTCTGCTACGATAGCATAAGAGTATACCCATCTTTCTTCTATTGAATCACCAACACCTGTAGGATTTACTTTAAAAGTTTCAATAGTGTTCAGAGTTTCCACCTTTAATGTTTCATACATTTGAGGTGTAAGAAATTGTTGTCTTTTTATATTAACTAAATCCATTTTATGCCCAAAAACTGCCCCGAAGGGCATATTTTCACTTATTCTTCACCGTCAAACTGCCAATATACATCCCCCCAATCACTTTCAAAATCAGGGAATATTTCCCCTTGTTTAAAGTATTTACGAGTGTTTTCCTTGGCTACACTGAACCAATAACCTGATTGAGGACATTTTTTACCTGCTTGAATTGATACTTTTTGATATTTAGTTAGGAGGTCAATTTCAGCACTACTAGGTTTAAATGTACGATAGAACTCTATTAAGTCTTTAGGATAATAGAGGTATTCATGAAATTCTTTATCATTTTCTATTTCTAATAGAATAACAGCACAAGCTGCTTCAAAAGCCCAATATCCATAATATCCACCCTCTGATTTATGGGTATCATGCCATGGAGCTCCAGATAAATCTTTATACCATTTTTTTAAAAATTTGTTTAAATGCTTGAATGAAACTTTATTATCTTGGGTCACAAATGCATTGGATAACTCAAAATAAGGATTTGAAAAAAGGACATCTGAACAATCAAAACGGTTATCGTCATTAAAAGCCAAAAATTCCTCTACAATCCAATCTTTCCCTCCATTTTCTTGATCCTCTCCATCAACAAGGTTAGCTACCAACGGTAGTAAATCAGTTCTTTTTAATAAATAACAAAGGCTGATAATCCATATATATACACAATAGTCATCTAAAATTTCGATGTCAAAAACACTAAAATTATTATTTTTATAATAGGCTCTTTGTTTTATAGAGAGTTCCTTGAATAATTCAATTACTTTATCAAATTCTAAGCGTAAATACTCAATCGGTTTACCAGCAGTATAGTCCAAAATAAGCAAATCAAACTGATATCTAGACGCTATCGAATAAGAGTCTATCCATCCTGCTTCGATATCATCATCATCATTTGATTCACTTAAAAAACTTTCTATGGCGCTGACAAGCTCACTCCTTGTAGATTGATAGTAACTTTCATCTAAAAATTGTTGTCTACGATTAAACTTAAATTCCATCATAAATAAATTTCCAATTATTTATTATTAACAACGATACTAATGTCTTTATCAGTCCAAACCTTTGTAGCTGTATGAATAGAATGTTCTTTATCAGTTACTGTTTGTTTAGATAAGAATTTAATTAATGCAACAGCATGTTCTACTACCTGCAATCCACTAAAAAAAATAACATATCTTTCATATCTTCTTTTTTTCAATATTATTGGAGCTAGCTTAATTCCTACTGATTTAACAAGACGATTTGTTATCCAATGATGGCTCATTTGAACTACTTTTCCACTAGAATCTCTATATTTTTCGCCACCTAAAGTTAGATTACGATTAGTTGAACTAGTGTTAGTACGGTTTCTAGAAGTTCTGCCAGATCTTTGTTGTTGTTGAGGTATTGATTTATCAATACCATTTTTATCATTAGCATCACCTAATAAATCTCTAAGTGAAGCAGCAGGATTTTGGCTACATTTAGCCTCAATAATTGCATATGGTTTTGCGTCATTATTATTTTTCTTCCAAACTCCATCTATACCACGCCCTCTACTTTTAATAGAAAATAGATTTACCATTTCCCCATTATCATTCAATTTATGAGAGTTTTTCGTTCCTATCTTATCATGTGTTGAAGTTCCCCAGCCTTTAATTTCTTGGCAATAGTAATCTGCCATATGCTCACCTAGAATACCTTTAAATTTATTAGATAAATTAGTTATAGCTGTTTGGCCTATTGACGAATTATTGGTACTGTTAGATTTGCCCTGATTTGTATTGTTTGTATTACCACTACCATTAGTTGAGTTTGGCTTAGTCGTTTGAGTCTTTGAGCGTGCATTTGCATCTGCAGAGGTTTTTCTACTTTTTATTAACCAACCATCAACTTCTTTTTTAAATTCTTGTAATTGTTTACCTAAATTTCTTCTAATTTGATCTACGTTTTTACGCGCTTGAGGACTTAATTGATTTAGTACTTGAGGGTTGGTTAAAATTTTATCTAAATTTTTTTGTAATGCATTTAAATTTAAACATTTACGAATCAGTTGTTCAGGATCACCTTTCCCAAGCTTTCGGATACCATCCAAAATACTATCCATTGGTAAAGCGCCTTTTTTGACACTTTTTAATGACATTTTAACAGCATCACCACCACCAGGAACTAAGCCAATTAACGCAGTGATAAGATCAAACCATCCAGCAGGACTTGTTGGATTTGCAGATAAAATGATAATTGCTTTAATAATATCTCTCGCGTCTACCAATTGACCTAAAACAGGTACACAGCCAATTACCGTCTCCGCTAAAATTGCCCAACCACCAGTACTTTCACCTTTAAAGAAAGTCATAGTGTCTTTTTTTAAACTTTGTAGCCATCCACCGGGAACAGAATCTACAGAACGTTTATATTTAGCGACAGAGCCCATTATTTCGCTCCATTCTGTAAGTTATTTGTAAGTTTTTGATATGCTTCTTCATCTAATAGTGACCAAATATCATCGTCAATAGTGTCTGTATCTTCAATTTCTGCATCTAGGTCATCGGGAATGTCTTTTTTAAACTCTGACGGATCTTCCCCATAATAAATTTCAGATTTTCCTTTAGGTACATTTTCTAATTTTGCATATCCTTTATCATCTAATACACCTTCTCTATAACTTCCGTCTTCAAAAAAGACTTTAAAAGGAGCTCCTTTAACTGGTGATAAATCATCATAATGGTAGTTCAATTCCATCCAATTTTGCATTTCACCTAATAATGGTAAAGTAATATTTTTTGGTTGAGCCGTACTTCCACCTGTAAATAAATGCTGCCCGGCCTTTACCTCAAACTTCGCTGCAGTTGTTGGAAATATTCCTGCACTGGTAATTTTAAGTTGAGAGCCCCCCGCAGTAAGGATAATTTCCTTAGGACTTTTTATATCAACATTTTCTTCCGTGGAAATAATTTGAATACCCTTTCGTGCAATCAAATCTGCCCCATCTCCTTGGGCTTGGATTTCAACTTTGCCTTTGCCTGCATACGCACGTAAACCTTCTTGTGCCGCAAATAGACTGATCTTGCTTTGTGCATGGGCAATTAAGGATTTTTGACTGCTG
>NZ_VOYA01000043.1:0-9152 GCF_013420465.1 Acinetobacter sp. YH01005
TTAGAGGAATTGCCACAAGATACGATAAGCTAAAACGTAACTATCAAAGCGCTGTTGCTTTAGCTTGTATATTTATATGGTTGCCTCTTTAGCTCAATTTATCGGCTGTAAATGTCAACACACCCTATCTTACTCGAAAAGAATGTCGTATATGAGTCAATGTGTGTGGATAGTAAATCAGGAATTAAGTAAAAGTTACCTACATTGGATTTATCACCCAATTAAGCATTTAATTTTTCACAAAAAAATAGCCACTTATTCAGTGGCCAAAAGAGAACGACATCAACAAGTTGATGTATTAGTACTGACCTATGCAACAGGACCAGGGATGTTTGTTGCATATAAATCGTTCTAACCCAATCATAATAATGTGATGGACTTATCATTTTGAGCATATTTTATATCATTTTCTGACAATCTACATTTTCAACTTCTAAGATTATTAGAAACTGCACCTATAGTGAATAATGCTGTAATAATTTTGAAATATTAGACCATTTCGAATTATGAAAAATAGAACAAAATGAAAGAAAGTTAGACTAGAGCCCAAAAGTTTTAGAAGAGAAATTTAAACCTAAATTATTTTGTAGGACTCGAACAAAATGCACTTTCGTTTAAGCCAGATGACTGCATACTCTGTTGCTGTTGTTGTAAGTAGTGCTGTGAAGCCACTCGCATTAGATTGGCCATTTCAAGAGCTGAGTTTTGCTGAGAAATTTCTAAAATCTGTCGATATGCATTCAATCTTAAACAAAAAGCTTGAGTTTGCTGCTGACCCGTTGCAGTAGATGTAGGGTCATCTAAAATGGCTTTGGTTGAATTAATTTGCTCAGTATATGTATGTATCTGAGCATTATATTCAGCTTGAGTCAGTTGTGGAGTAACCGCTTCATTCACATTTGCATATGCTACAGAAGCAGTAAACACAGAAAAAATAAAGACATAAGGTTTATACATCAATGGAGAATGCATAAATTAAGCCTCATCACCTTCTTTCCAGACATCTTCATAATCATCAGCATCGATCATAAAACGATAGCCCACATCCAAAGCTAAATACGGTAGCACTTCAGGCACAACATCTTGCAGTTTACGCACAGTCATTGTTTCAAAGTTATCTGCGCCTTCAAGCTCGCCGCCATAAATATACCAACTGACATTTTCATCACCTTCTGCAGGCTTACGAATACCAACTATTGGATCTTTATTTAAGGTATGGACAGCCACAGCAATTACATCATCGCCCTGCACTTCTACATATGCAGAACCCACTTCTTCACATAAAAGTTTTTGTTCTGCAATCAGTTCTGCCAAAGGTGATGAATTTTGCGTATGTTTTGCCATGTTTGTTCTCAGGCCATATAGGTTTCGGGCATTCTACCGTGAATTACACTTATATAGATAAATTTTTTCCGTGCGAAAGCATTCGAGCCTTGTTTTATCAATTCATTTATAGAAAAAGACTCAATGCGGTAGATTCCACCTAAAAGTATAAACAAGAAGAAAGGAAACTTATTCAACACATATACCGCTAAAACATAGAAATAGACGAATAAAAAATAGAATCAGCATGCAAACAGCAAACTTCTTTATCACCACAGATTTAACTTTTGCCAATACCTGTACAAATTTAGACAAATGCCCGATTTTCCAAACTTACATGATTTATGAAAGAAATCGTCAATGCCTTGCACGCTTCATACATTCAAAACACTGACTAGAAAATACACAGGATGGTTAATACGCTTATATATAGGACTATAAAGTATGACGTAGCTAGGCAATAAATGCTCAGCTTATCTAAAGCTGCCTACTTATAAGGAAATGCTCCCACAGAATATTCAATTCACTGAGGCAAACAAAATATCTAGCGTGAGCCCTATCATTTATGAAAACCTTTTATTGGCCTAGAAATATGCTTTATAAACCATAGAAAAAGTAACTATCTTTTAATTTTTATATACTTAGCACACAAACCTGATTTATTCTTTCAAATAACTCGATTGAAAACTGAGAACAATTTAGATTCCTTTACGCGTGAAATAAGTTAAACCTTAGAATTTTTTAAGTCGCTGTATAAATACCATCTTTACGACTATGCATGCGTAGGCAGTTCAACTGACGATCTATAAGACAAATGTACAGGCCATCTCACCTTTCAGATCATTTGTACTGGTTATTGCTAAACGTACGCACCACGATAAAGCAAGTTTACACAAAAGATATCAACAGTTTTAGCCAATTGGGTTTAAAATGATGTCCTACAATATAATGTTAAAAATGTAATCTTTTAACATTGCCAATTCTCTGCAAAGTTCGCATTATATAGCCCATTCTCGGCACATGCTTTTCACGTCAATTCAAAGAAATTATAAAAAAAATGTGGGATTTTATGCCATAATGAGCAAACTTTGCAGGTATCTTGCAAAGTAAATTTGCAACTTTTTATTGGAGCAGGCTAAATGAGCTCGACCATTTTGGTCATTCATGGACCGAATCTCAACTTACTGGGAAAACGTGAACCCGAAGTTTATGGCTATCTAACACTCGATGATATCAACCAAAAACTGATTTCACAGGCTCAAAACGCTTCCATTTCTCTCGACACTTTCCAAAGTAATTGGGAAGGCGCTGTCGTCGACCGAATTCATCAAGCGCAACAAGAAGGCGTTCAATTCATCATTATTAACCCAGCAGCCCTAACACATACTTCGGTTGCTGTGCGTGATGCCCTTCTTGGTGTAGCCATTCCGTTTATCGAAGTACATCTATCAAATGTCCACGCTCGCGAAGCATTTAGACATCACTCCTATCTATCTGATAAAGCCGTTGGCGTTATTTGTGGTTTAGGTGCAAAAGGCTATGCCGCAGCACTAGACTTCGCCATCGAAAAAATTCAACCAACTTCTCAATCTTAATTAGGAATACTGTTCATGGATATCCGTAAAATCAAGAAACTCATCGATTTGATGATTGAATCTGACTTACAGGCGATTGAAGTTAAAGAAGGCGATCAATCGATTGCTCTAACTCGTCGCAATCCAGTAGTTGCTGCCGCTGCGCCTGCTATGGCTGCTCCTGCCGCTGCGCCTGCTGCACCTCGTTCACCACGTGGTGCTGTTGAGCCGTCTCCTATGGTTGGTGTGTTCTATGCTGCGCCAAATCCAGGTGAAGCACCATTTGTGAAAGTTGGTCAAACTGTATCTGCTGGTGAAACACTCGGTATCATCGAAGCAATGAAAATCATGAACCCAATTGAAGCAACTCAAAGCGGTGTAATTGAAGAAATTTTGGTTAAAAATGGCGAAGTGATCCAATTCGGTCAACCATTATTCCGCTATCGCGCTTAAGACCACGGGGAATCACAATGTTGCAAAAAGTTTTAATTGCAAACCGTGGTGAGATTGCGCTCCGCATCACCCGCGCTTGCAAAACTTTAGGAATTAAAACCGTAGGGATTTATTCCGATGCCGACAAAGACCTAATGCACTTACGCTTCTGTGACGAAGCTGTGTGCATTGGACCAGGTGCCAGCAGCGAAAGTTATCTCAATATCCCTGCCATTATTACAGCGGCTGAAATCACCGGTGCAGATGCCATCCATCCAGGTTATGGTTTCTTATCTGAAAACGCTGAGTTTGCAGAAATTGTAGAAAACTCAGGTTTTATCTTTATCGGTCCGCGTCCTGAACACATTCGCTTAATGGGGAACAAAGTTTCTGCCATTATTGCGATGAAAAAAGCTGGTGTACCGACTGTTCCGGGTTGTGACCATGCTGTAACGATTCACAATGCATTGGCAGAAGCCAAAGAAATTGGATTTCCATTGATCGTAAAAGCTGCCTCTGGTGGTGGTGGTCGTGGTATGCGTATCGTTGAACGTGTAGACACGCTACTCGAATCTGTACAAGCTGCTCAACGTGATGCGGAAATGTGGTTTGGTGACGACACCGTTTATATGGAACGTTTCCTTCAAAAGCCACGCCATGTCGAAGTGCAAGTTCTTGCAGATGGTAATGGCCATGCAATTCACCTTTATGATCGTGACTGTTCATTGCAACGTCGCCATCAAAAAGTGCTTGAAGAAGCGCCTGCACCGGGTTTACCTGAAGAAGCACGTGCGCATATTCTTGAAGCATGTGTAAATGCTTGTAAATTGATGCAATACCGTGGTGCTGGTACATTTGAGTTCTTATTTGAAGAAGGTGAATTCTTCTTTATTGAAATGAATACTCGTGTACAAGTAGAACATCCTGTTACTGAGCAAGTAACTGGTGTGGATATTATCGAGCAACAATTACGCATTGCTGCTGGCTTAGGTTTGGATCTTCAACAAGAAGATATTCAACTTAAAGGTCATGCGATTGAATGTCGTATTAATGCAGAAGATCCATCTACATTTATGCCTTCACCGGGTAAAATCGACCATTTTTATGCACCGGGTGGCGCAGGTATCCGACTAGATTCTCATATCTATCAAGGATATAGCATCCCACCATACTATGATTCAATGATTGCAAAACTCATTGCGCATGGTAAAGATCGTGAAACCTCTATTGCGCGCATGAAACAAGCTCTGGAAGAGATTATCTTAACTGGCGTGAAAACCAATATTCCGCTACATAAAGATTTGATTCTTCAAGATAAAAATTTCTGCGAACAAGCAATGGATATTCACTATCTTGAAAAGCATCTATTAAAGAAAGTCGAAGGACATGAAGATAAATAAATCTTCAGCGTCAAAAAAACCACTCAAATGAGTGGTTTTTTATTTTCATAATAAAAGGTCTATAATCATGCTTAAGGCAAAACTCGACGCAATGTCGCAAAACACTGCTGAGCCTGATCGTTGGCACAGAAATTAATAACCGATGGACTTTTCCACTTTACAAAGTACTGTGAAATTTCGCCGGTTTGATCTTGAATATTGCCCGAACAATCCATCTGATTATTGTCATATTTCACTTGCAAAATCAGTGCTGGAATTTGCACATTCGGATCTTGTGCAGGTTGATAGTCATACACCCCTGATGACCACTCTTCACCGCTTTTGATCACAACATCATTATTACTCTTAAAATTATAATATTCGACGCACTTTTTATTGGTCGGAATTTCCATGCCCCATAAGCCAACCAATTCAGAACGTGTTGTCACCCTAAAGCTATTCACCGCTTCAACTTGATTTTTAGCCTCTGAATTTTGAGTTGTATTCTTATTATCTGCCGCCATCACCAACGATGAACTCAACATGAGTAAAACTGTAAGATATGCTATTTTCATACATTTAATCAGTCATATAAATCATGCTCTTAAAGTAACACATTTTTTTACAAATCCGCGGTTTATCACATTTTCATAACAATCATTTTTCATCTTTATCCAGAAAATCAATCTTCGTTAACGAAACTACAAATCAGCTAAATGCCAAACAAATCACACTATTTACAATAAAATAATATAAAATCTTTTTTATCGTTTAATATACGAAAAAAACGAATTCTCCCATATTTAACCTAGGCTTACATAAGCTAATGAAACTGCATTCGAATAGTCTTGCTCCGCTTAATACACGCCACAGCATGGCTTTTGTCATAGTCGCTGCAGTTATTTTTTGCTGCTGCTTAGTCGGTATTTTCAGCCGCCCATTAAGCTATTTAGCGATTTTTTGGCCTGCGAATGCATTATTGTTAGCATTATTCTTAAGGTTTCCCAAACTCAGTAATCTGGGAGGATGGTTAGGTGCATTTACCGGCTATATGCTCCCAGATTTAGTGACAGGCAATTATTTCCAACTCACCCTATTTCTTACTTTTTCAAATTTAACCAACAGCATGGTATCGTTATTTTTTATGCGATATTTTCAGGTGAACTATCAAAACTATAATAAAGGTTTCACCTTTCTGACCATGATTGTCATCATCGCCTGTGGTGGATGCCTTGCGGGTGCACTTTTTGCTATTTTCACCGTGCCTTATATTCCCAATACGTTTATGTCGACCGATCGATTGTCGATTGATTTTGGTATGTGGTGGATTACCGAAATATTGAATGCGCTGATTATATTACCGCTTATTCTGTCTTTTCCTAAACTGGCCGATCTTAAACTTTATTTCAAAGATCGACGTCATCAAAGCTTTCAGATCAATAAAATATTTCCGGCAATTGCAGTTGTCTTCTGTGTATTTTTAACAGCCGTTTCTGCAGGTCCAGGGGCAATTCTCTACCCTTTAGCGGCTCTAATTTGGGCAGCATTAACCTATCGATTATTTACCTTATCACTGATTAATGCCGTGGTAATTTTAGCGACCTATTACAATTTAAATGCGTTCTACTTACACGATTCTTCATTAGCCTATTTATCGACAGCAATTTCAGTTCGTATTGGCCTAGCCATGCTGATTCTCTCGCCGTTAATTCTTTGTATTATTAGCCGAAATCGGCACGAACTATATAAAGAGGTTTTATACCTTGCAAATCATGATAGTTTAACGCATGCGATGAATCGTCGATATTTTTTCGAGCAAGGTGAGCTTTACCTACAAAACCAAATTCAGCTTAACTTTTCCATTATCATGATGGATATTGATCATTTTAAACAATTAAATGATCAATATGGGCATTATGTCGGTGACCAAGTTTTACAAGAATTTTCGAGTATTGTGCGTAAGAATTTACGTGAAACTGATTTATTTGCACGAATTGGGGGAGAAGAGTTTAGTGTATTACTTACCAACATTGCAGCACCTGAAGCCCAAGGTATCGCTGAACGTATCCGAAAAGTCGTTGAAACCACACCAATTAGTATCGATGAACAAAATACAATATATATTACTGTGAGTATCGGCCTAATACACCAGTCTTTGCCCAATGCTCCAAGTTTGCAAAGTATGATTAATCAAGCCGATCAGGCATTATATCAAGCTAAAGAACTCGGCCGTAATCAAGTGATTTTAGTCCATTGAGACTTTTCAATATACTGAATTGTTTCAAGCTGGCTTTTGGTTCGTTTTAGGCAAGCCCACGACCAAAAACATGGCAGGTATAACCGCCAGTCCTGCGATCATAAAAATAACGGGTCCCGAAAGCATGTCCCAATATCGACCTGCTAAAATACTGCCACTCGCAACACCTAAGCCCCACATGGTGCTGTATAGCGCTTGACCACGCCCTTGTTGACTTGCGGTAAAATTTTGAAAAATGATTCGCATAGCGATTAAGTGGAATAATCCAAAACTAAAGGCATGAATCGTTTGCGCAGCAAATTGAGTGATAAACACCGTCGGATATAAGCCTACAATCAACCATCGCATCCCTGTTAGCCCTAAACAAATGAGCACTAAGTTACGCCAAGAATATCGATTAAAAAAGACATTGGCATAGGCAAACATAATGATTTCCGCAATGACTCCGACAGACCATAAAAAACCGATTTGGCTCGTCGAAAAATCAGCTTGCATAAGGTAATTGCTATAAAAACTATAAAACGGTGCATGCGAAAAGAGCAGAAAAAATTCAATGATAAAAAAACTCGCTACAACTGGTCGTTTTAAGATAGGCCAAAGTGGTTCAAGTTTTTTCTGTGAAGATGGTGCAGTAGCGGGCTCTTTAATCGTAAATGACCAAATAAATGCGAGAAATGCAATGCATAACAACATGATAGGCAGCATTGAAACAGGTATTATTTCTAGCAAAGCCCCAATTCCAAATACCCCAACAATGAAGCCAACTGATCCCCATTTTCTGACTTTTCCATAAAGTTCTGCACGCCGCTCAGCTAACCAAAATAAAGTTACTCCTTCAAACTGAGCCAATATAGCATTTTGAAAGAAACTAAAAACCAGCATGAGTAATGCAACAGATTGAAAACTGTTGGGAATTATAAAAATCAGAAACCAAATACAGGCTTCCATCCATGTTGCGATTCGAACTAAAAGCATGCGCTTGCCGGATTTATCTGCAATCCAACCCCAAATAAATGGGGCAAAAAAACGTGTCACAATTGCAATCGAAGATAAAACCCCTATTTCTTGATAATTAAACCCTTGATCCTCTAAATACAAACTCCAATACGGCATGAATGTACCCACTATTGAATAATAGAAAAAGTAGAATCCACCTAGTTTTGTTTGGATTGGAATTGATTGCATTTGGTTATATTCACTTGTATTTTCAAACACTTAAATAAGTTAATGGTTATATAAGATTGCACTCATTTGGCTGTATTTGTAGCTCAACAGTCTACAAATGAGTCTACAAATTGCAAAAAAATATTTTTTTTGATTTTTTGTAGACTGCTTTAAAAACTCATTAATTTTCACTATTTTATCACTGTTTTTCGCATAAAAGAAAAACCGCCCGAAGGCGGTTATTTTTGACGATGAAAGTTATAAATCTTTTGGAGTATTTATTTTATTGACGAGCTAGAGATGGAAATAAACATTCAACAATACGTTGGGTACTCCATAAACCAATTTCTTGATGATGCATATGAGGCGCTAAATACTTTAGAAGTTTGTTGATCTTATATCCTGTATTCGTATTTCCATCAAATTGTTTCTTAAGCTCAGCCATTTCATTGTTAGCTAAATAATTAAATGAATTGGTCTCTAGGAAGTTTTTCACATACTCATTATTCACTTGATTTTGCTTAGGATCTATAGATTTGCCAGCAATCCAATCATAAATAAAAGTTTTTTCAACAGCATTAAACACTCCAAACATTTTACCATCTTCGTCGTGAATCATCTGCCAAAATCTACTCTCTTCAGGTGGTCGATTCAATTTTATCCAGCCCATACGTACAAGCTCAAAAATAAACTCTTCAACACTATCATCTTCAGACAGCCATTCATTCGTCGTTCTATTGTTAAACATACATTTATTACTATGCATATGTTTACCAACGATCGCCTTTTTCTTAAATATTTCTAGCACCATCTTTTCAGTGCTTAAATTTTTAATTATCTGAACTGAACTCATTCCTTTGTTATTTAGGAGATAGCCGATTTTGAGTTTACGAATGAAAGAGGTGGATCAGGAAATTTGAACAACACTTATAAGTGATATTTTGCTCCCCAAATGATGTTATAAACATCAATATATGGAGTATTTTATGGCACGTAGACCAAGAAGAAATCATTCAAATGATT
>NZ_VOYA01000044.1:0-8664 GCF_013420465.1 Acinetobacter sp. YH01005
GCCATTATGTTAAATAAGTGCCTGACTTTATTGATAAGGTTAAACATTAGCAGTTAGAAAGGGTTTTCAAAAAGAATGGTAAATCGCCCAAAAATTATAAAAGTAGGAATTTTGCTTGTAGGTCTATGTTTAATTCTGATCTTTAATTCATATAAACAGAAATTGAATTATGACAATGAAATGGCAAAACAGACAACGATACTTTTCTTAAATTCACTTGCTAAACATGATCGAAAATCAGCAATCAAATATGTTTGGCCTGATGCGCAATTATATGAAGACTTAAAAAGTCCTGAAAGATTTCTTTCTTTCAAAGACTCAAAAATTTTAGAAATAATAAGAATTAATGATGATTCAGCGGAAAGTAGACCTGAGTATTATCAAGAATTTTATAAAATTATTTCAGTGATGGTAAAAGTTAAAGTCGTGCATATAGATGATGCTGGCAGTCCAGTAGGTGACTATATTTTATTTATTACTCTTGTGAAAAAATCTCCTCAATCTGATTGGCTAATTACAGGATTGGGTAGTGGGCCTTAAGCTAATAATTATTTATTTTCCCTAAAATTAACATAATACACGTTATACGAATTCCCAAGGCATGGCTCTTAGTCATGCTTTTTTTATCAAAAGAGTATAGCTGAATGATAGCGAGCCAAATCGCATACAATATCTATCATTAGACTTAATGCAATAATTAAATGATATTGTTATCATTAATCTAATAGAATTAAGATTAAATGATAGAAATGAATACACGTATTTATCTACGAGCTTCAACTAAAGATCAAGATGCAGAAAGGGCTTTGCAGATTCTTCAGGATCTAAACCAAAACTTGAATTTGGGCGAAACCATTGTGTACGTGGAAAACTATAGTGGTACGAAGTTAGACCGACCTGAATTGAATAAGCTACTGTCAGAAGCAAATCAAGGCGACACCTTGTTGGTTGAAAGTATTGACCGATTATCACGCCTAACCCAACAGGATTTTCAAGAGCTGAAGCGCAGGATCCAGGAGAAGGGACTTCGTTTAGTCGTAGCAGATCTTCCTACTACCTACCAAATGATTCAAACCAGTGACAGCATTACTCATTCAATCCTGGATCTCATCAACAATATGTTGATTGATCTCCTGGCAACAATGGCCCGCCTGGACAATGAGAAACGTATAGAACGTATTAAGCAGGGCTTGGCACGTTCGGGTTACAAGCCAACAGGTAAGAAAGCCAATGAGGCTAAGCACAAACGAATAAAAGAATTACTAGCAGCTGGCAATATGACTAAGGAAGAAATTGCCAAAGCAGTGAATTGTGGAGTTGCAACTGTTTATCGAGTTGCTAAAGTCATTTAAAAAGGCTTGTATCAGTGCTTCCCTTATGTCATATCTATTTACAAAGGAGCAAGGCATTTTTAAAGATCAAAAGACGGAATTAATGATGAAAAAGCATTTGATTTTCCTTGTTTTTATAGTGATGGTTTTTATTTTAGCTCTAGTTGTAAAGATTAATAATGATCATAAAAAACGGCAAGCATTAAACAAATTGGAACTAGTTGAAAAGCAAATCCATTAGGTATATGAATATTAAGATAAATAAAAAGCCCTATAGTCTCTCCCGTTACTATAAGGCTTATAAATCTCTGCAATTTTTTTCTTAACTACCTACTTTTCCGATGTAGGTTATGAATATATTTTACCTATTGGTAAAAACAAAGATATAAGACAAAAGGTGAATATGCTAGGAATTTCGCATAACAACCATTATGTTAAATGCAGGGTATCTAATTAATTTGAGTTTGCAAAATTGCTAAATTTTTTCTTAATCCTTCTCATGTCTTGAAGTGTATAACCATAATTTCCGAAACATCTTTGTAGCATTTCTGGATTAGTCATTGGACTATCTAAAACAGTAAAAAATTCATTAATAATATTTACAGTAGATAAGTTGGCTTCTTTTTTACCTGTATGAGGACTAACTGTTATTAACTGATTTTTATTAAAATAATCAGCCGTAATTAAATTAGGGAAATTTTTAAGTTGAGGATTTAGTCTTCTGAAATCAGCATTATAAAGAGGAATACAACTTTCTATTATTTGTGGTAAAGCTGTATCTGTTAAGAACGTATTTAAGTTGGATTCTATATTTCTAGTAGGTTTTGCATTCTTAATATTTGAGGGATTTACTGGAAAACCATGAAACATCCATAGTACACCATATAAAATTAGTATTACTAAAGTTACCGAAAAGATGATTCCTAATACCTTCACTTTTAAGTCTTCCTAAAATTAACATAATACACCTTATACGAAATGCAATGTATTAATTGATTTATTTCAATAACTTGTAATCCATAAAAAAGCCTGACTTGCACAAGTCGGGCTTTTTTATGGATTCTTCACGTTCCACACCTAGTATTTGATCAATGTTTCACAATTTTGATTAAATAAACTGAACAATCTACTGAGATTTGAAATCAGTCTTTTGATGCAAAACTTTAAAAATCCGTTTAGCTGTTTCTTCTCTTACACTTTTTGGATCTCGTAAGATGCCACCAATCCAAAGGGCAAAAGTGAGATAGTCAGGAAAGTTACTGAGGTCTGATAGCTCAGACTGTTTGGATAATATAGAGCTGTACTTATTGATTTGAGCATCAGATAGATTGCAGAACATATCTATTGTTTTTTGATCTCTTACTGGTGCTATTTGCTTTGGCTTAGGTTTTTCTTTCACTGTAAATTTAAAGCCAACCACTGAACGTCCTTTTTTAACATTCTCATAAGTTAGGTCAATATCAGTATTTTTTGTGATCTCATCTAGTGACGGATTGATGACACGGTCTTTTAGGTTGCCAATACGCCTATATGATTCAGGTAATCCAAGTTGTTCAAATAGATCATCAAGACTAATTTGAAAACCGCCCATGTTCTGATGTTTTTTAGCTAGGTGATAAAGGTCTAGTGAATAATCTTTTTTAAGCCTTAAAACAACCTCTTTTTTATATTTGGTATAAGGGTTTAGAGCATCAAACTCTCTAAGCAGTAGTAGCACTTCATCCGTAAAATATAGCTCTGAGCCACCATCGCCATAAGCTGTCTTATACATCCATCGGATACTTACTTTCTTTTTATCTGCTCTGACATAGCCAAAGGAACGGTCAAAAAGCTTCTTAGTCGCTACTCCTAAAGCTGTATATGCACCTGTTATTTCAAGACCACAAGCAGATGCAAACTCATCTGTTGAGATGAAAATAGGCTCGCCGCTAGAGACATTCGTTGTTCTTGCTAGGGGAGTTGCCATTATAAACAGACGCTTTTCATCAAGTGTCATGCTCTTAAAGCATTCAACTACTCGGTTTTGTAAAACTACCCAATCTTTTGGGTAGTGTTTTTTTACGTCTAATTCCATATTAATCTACAAAGTAAGTACTTGTAGATTTTATATATCAAACTACAAGGATAATCAAGTAGCTTAAAGCATGGCGTTTGTAGTTTTAAAGCATGGCGTTTGTAGTTTTAAAGATGGCAAAAGCATGGCATTTGTAGTTTAAAGCATGGCGTTTGTAGTTTTTTAAAGTCTTAAAGCCTTGCCACATATGGTCTAGAAGGGTGTCTAAAAGTATTTAAAAGCTTTTTAAAAGAATAAAAGGGATTTAAAGGCAAAATCAAAGGCTATGGCACTCGCTTCGCTCGTGTCGTTTCAAGAGCAAAAGCAAGATCAAAAGCATTGATAATGTATTCGCTATGCTCATACTTTTTTAAAAGCAAAAGCACCAATGTTCGCACCCATTCGGGATGCTCTGTACTTACCGTTTGAGGTCAAAAGGGAGTTTGTAATCAGAGAAGAAGCGTTGCTGAAATTTTTATGATGCGCTATCACTCGTAGACACTCGTTCGGTTTAAACCTGTTTGGTTCAAAAGAGAAAAATAAAGCGAACGGAGTGTGAGCGAATAAACTATTTGTCGTTTATTCCCCCTCTGATTACTGCTTTTGCTGAATTAGATTAAAAATCAAAATCACGGCTCTGCTGTGGCTTGTTTTCAGGTTCTGGGCTTGGCTGTGAAAAATGTTTTTCAGCGATAGGGGCTTTTTTCTCTGCAATAAAGATTTTTATGTACTCAAAGCTATCTAAACAGTTTTGATATGTCTGCCTTTGAGATTTAAAACGATCATTTTGTGGCTCTAAAACGATTTCACAGTTTAAATATTTGAGCATGATTTCATCATTTTTAATGCTCTTTTCAATTTTTTCGTAGTCGTAACTACTGAGGCTATTTGATGCACGAGACGTATACTGTTTCAAGTTGTCTGCCTTTTCAGCGATACAGTCGATAATGCCTAATTGGTTTTTGCTTCTGTATAGCTCATCTTGTTGTTTAGAAAGCCTCTCATGGTAGATATTATAATCAGGATAATATCCGTCATACCTGAGCTTAAACGCTGATGCCAGTTGCGGTTTTATCCTAATATTTTTGACTAATTCAGCTAGTTGTTCAAACTTTTGATCAATGATATTAAGCTGCCAAGCGTTGTTTCTAACTGCTCTAGCCGCTTGTCCTGAGTCCTCAAGTCTTCGTCTATACTGGTTGATACTTTGAGTTGCGAGAGCTTCAAGAGAGCTTGCTCTAGATCTGTCTGTTGAGTTGTAATTTTCTGTCGAATAGGTCTGAGTTCTGTGCTCACCATACTGTTCACAATATTGTTTAAGTTCAGATGGCTTAAGGCTTGTGTTAATTGCGTTTGTAATTGGCTCATTAAGTTGAGTTGAAAGTTCTGCTGTAAATCCTGCGAAAAACTGCCCTGTTCGATTTTGGATAATTCGCCTTTTAGTGCCGAGATCAAGTCTTGTTGTGCCTGTTTCTCCGCCTGCAAAATGCTGATTTTGCCCTGTAATTCCTGCTCTACTTCGCTGTAGCCGGTCAAGATGGTCTTTAATGAATCGACTTGTTGATTCAAAACCTTGTTTTGCTCCGCTAACAAGCTGTTTTGTTGAATCAATAAGTTGTTTTGCTCTGTCAAAAAATGGTCGATTTCGCTCTGCATGCCTTATCTCCGTAGGCTGTTCAAATAGTTGATTTGGTTTGTTATCGCTTGTGCGTTCTGTTGAATCATTTGCTTTTGTGCTTCGATTGTTTTTAGGTTGGTTCGTGCTTGAAAGGCGAAATAAAAACTGATTAAAACAATCAACACTGCGAATATCGCTATCCCAAGTAGTCCGTGAAATGCTCTTTGGCTGTTCAATTTTTCTGTCAAAAGATTCTGGAACTGACTGTTGATTTGCTTGCTTTGGCTCGCTATGACTTGCCCGACTTGGGCTTGAATAGACTTCTCCAGACTTGTTTGGTCGATCTTGATGCCCTGTAACTGGTGGTTTATGGTCGTTTGAAGGTCTTGAAGCGATACTGAAAACGAATCTATGCTCAATTTCACTTTTGATATTTCCGAAATATCTATATTCGCTAGCTGATTCGACAATGCGTCTATTTGCGCTTTGTAGCTCGCTGTGGTCTCTTTTAGTGCTTGGGGTGATAGATTGCCTATTTCGGTCAATATCGAGCTTAGATGCGATTTGAGGGCTATTGTCGTCCGCTGTACTTGCTGTAAAAGTATGCTGTTTTGAGTTATAGGATGCTCGCTTTGCTCGATAGTCATCTCGAATGCTTTTAGCGTCTCGGATAGCCTGTGTAAGCTCGTTTGCAGTTGGTCGGCTTTCTGCTTCTGCTCTGAGACGCTCTGAATAAAGTCCAATTTCGAATTGTTCATTGTAAAAATCGCCTTTAAGTCTGTGTTTTTTGCCGTTGGTGAGTGTGACCGTTAAAAATGCTTTGCTTTGCTTGACCGACTCAACGCCTTTAACTTGCTCGATACACTCGACAATATCTGCCCTGTTTTCTGCTGTTTGGGTTTTTAAGAGTGTTTGGACGTAGTTATCAACGGTCTTGCAAAACTGCTTTTTTGTGAGCGTCTCAAGGTCTTGGCTTGTAAGAATGTTTTTTGCTTGGGCATTCAGCTTGGCAATGTGATTTGGCTCTTGCGTGGTGTGCATCAAAAGCAAGTCATCAGGACGTGACCACTGATATTTTGTGTTGAAGTAGTCTCGCAGTGAGTCAAAATGTTTTTCATGACCAGGTGGGGCTATATTGAGTGATTTACCACTTTGTATATCAAGGCGTGGTGCGAGAACGTGGATGTGCTTTGAGCCGTCATCATCAGTGTGTAGCACTGCAAAAAGGTGATACTGAGAGGGATCTAGTCCCGAAAAAGCATGTTTTTCAAAATCGTTTAAAACCTCTTGGATCTGCTCGTTTGTTGGATTATCTTCTTTTGACCATGCAATCACGCCACTCGTATATTTCCAAAGGTGAGGACTGGCATCACAGACTGCATTAAACGTAGTCGCATCACCTCTTAAAACCTCGACCCCTGCCCGAACATTGCCAAGATGATCAAGCTTATCTAGAACATACGCTGAAGCGTGTGCAGCAGATCCTTTGCCGTGGTTTAAGAATTTAATATGCACTTTCATCCTCCTCAGCCAGTTGTACTGAAGACAACTGCTTTTTAAGCCGTTCAGGGCTTTGTCTGCTGATTTTAGGAAGTGCAGGGAATATTTGTTCTAACTCGGTTTGAATGCCTTTTAAAACTGAAAAAATGCTGAAAACATCTAACTTGCGTTGCTCTTGTGGATCGGCATTTTTAATGATGTTTAACGCTCGGGCTATCTGATTCAAGTTGTTGCCAATTTTGGATAGCTCTAGCAATACACTAGGGTCAGTTTTTTGATAGCGTTTGACCACTTCAATCACTGTTTTGATTTTGGTCCGTGGTTTTAGTTCTTCTTCCGTGGGCTGTCTAACCGTGACGGCATCTTGCATAACTTCACGTTGAATCAGAGAGTGAATGAAGTCTGTAAAAGTCGTTTCTTCTTTTTCAATGTGCTTCTCCAGTTGCTCTAGCTGCAGCTCAGTGAGTCTGAAAATTTTATTTTTACTTCGCATATTCTCATCCTATTCGCATCACAAGCTTTTGCTTTTAAGTCAACAAAGTTGACTTGCCCATCTGTGATGGGCTTGGGGTCTTAGGGGGAATCCCCTAACAAGTCCCTGTATATCAGAATTCGAAGAATTTTGTATATACAGGTAGGCTTGCTTATCTTATTTAGTAATCTAATTACATTCTACTATATCGGTCAATATTTGTATAAAAAGATCAAAAAAAGGTTTATTAGGTAATAACACTTAAATTTCGTATATGAGTTTTTATGTTGAAATTATGATGAAAATGGGGGACTGACTCATTTACATAACTTTTAAAGGGGAGAAGCAATCCAATAGCCGTAGGTAGAACAAACTTCAGGAATAGAGCGAGTAACAGATTTTGGTATTACTGATGATGGCCCTCCACCAAGAATAATTTCATCCCCTATAAAAACTTTATTATTATTAAATCTATTGGTGATGCTAATCCTGCCATCCTTTGTATATTCTAAATTACTATTATTAGCCCAAATAATAAATGAACTGGTATCACTACCAAGCCGAATACAACCATAAGGGTCTACATGCAGTTTTCCACCAGAAAGTGATGCTCTTGCACCAGAATTAGCATGCTTAATAAAAACTATAGGTTCTACTGCTTCGATGGAGTTAGATACGGGTTGGAGCTTCGCCATACAGCCAGCAAGTAATGTAATAACTATAAAAGTTTGAGCTAAATTTTTTATTCTCATATTGAACTCTTTGAAGGTCATGCAGTGCAGTACTTTGCTTAGCTTCTTTCAAACTTTCTCATATCGCAACTGGCGCAAAGTGGCTCGACTTTGGAACATGGCTAAAGCCATATTTCAAAGCATCGAACTAAAGTTAGCCAAAAATCTCTGAATGACTATCCAACTGGTGTAATTCTAAAACATCATCACCCATTAGCCTATAAATCAAGACTAAATCAGGTTTAATGTGGCAATCTCGACAATTTTTAAACTCAGCCCCACCCTTTAATGGATGATCTAGGTATTTTTCAGGCAATGGCCTATTAGCGACTAAACAGTCCAGTACCTCTGCCCATTCAGCCGTAACCAAATCTAAATAACGTCTTTTAATATCTCGTTTAAATGAGCTGGTTACGATGATCTTTCGTTTAGCCATGAGCTTCATCCGACATGGCTTTGATCGCTTCTTCTACTGTTTCGTACTCGGTGTACTCCCCATTTTCAATTTCTTTAAGAGATTGAAGCAACTTTGCTGCTGCTTTAGGGGTCAGAGTTGGTTCTTTCGCATAGTCAAAAGCTAAGGGAACAGTTCTTGTTTTCACCACCTGATTTAAAAAAAGTTTAAATGCTTGTGGCATGGTTAAACCATATTCTTCAAAAATATGATTTGCATTATCCCTCAAGTCTTCTTCTAAACGCATATTAAAATTGACTGCGGACATGGTTAATTCCTCTAAAACCAATAATGTAAAGATAATATAAGGCATTATCTTTACATATTCATTACTTTTGATGTAATAAATGGTTTCTAACAGCTAAATTTCGTATAACGGCCATTATGTTAAATAAGTGCCTGACTTTATTGATAAGGTTAAACATTAGCAGTTAGAAAGGGTTTTCAAAAAGAATGGTAAATCGCCCAAAAATTATAAAAGTAGGAATTTTGCTTGTAGGTCTAT
>NZ_VOYA01000045.1:0-8290 GCF_013420465.1 Acinetobacter sp. YH01005
TATAATCAGCGAAGAATTCAAAAAGGCTTGGATTTTAAGACACCAAATCAAATGGCAGAAGACTTTTATCGGTTAGCTGCCTAGAATCTCCCAAGTGAAAGTCTCCTGCTAATTCAGCACACATCATGTTCTAGGTATAGGCATTTACCTTCCCTAATAAGCTTAGCCTCACTATAACTTGCATTATCTGCTCCCCCCGTATATTGAATACGTGGAACAACTATATTTGATTCAATTTTTTCTGTAACTGGACTACAGGCTGCAAGTAAACTTAATAAAATAAATTCTAATCTTTTCATATTAAAGGAATTTTTTGATAAAATCATAATAGAGAAATTAAAGCAAATTATTCCAAAAGGCTCTGATTAAAAATTGTTAAAATTAATAGATATATGAGATAAAATTATGAAAAAATTTTTATATTTTAATTTCTTAGCAATTATTTTGACCTACGTATCTTTGCTTTATCAAAAAAATATATTAGTTGACCGCATAGTTGTAGATAAGCTTGGAGAAGTTGAAGTCATAGCTGGGGGATTTCCTCTACAGTTCCTTATAGATGGTGAAACCTCTCCAGTCGGAAGTATAAGTATCAATCCTTTATTTATTTTCATCGGCATGGATCAATTTGTTTTTCTCAATTTTTTTATTGATTATTTATTTTGGATAAGTATTTTATTTGCTTTTTCTATGATTGTGAAAAAGTACAGAATTGTATAGATCTCCTAAAATTAACATAATACACCTTATACGAAATGCGTTATAATTATCCTTATAATTCAACGCTGTAGTTCCTAGTTGATAGCCCGAGTTTCCATGACCGGGCTTTTTTTATGATTTTTCACGTTCCACGCCTATTATTTAAGCAATGTTTCACGATTTTGATTAGCTCAATTGAATAATCAGGATGACTGGTCTTTTTCTTTTTGGCGTTTATCCAGCTCTTTTTTCAGCTCCTTTTTATCCTGGTACGATGCGATCAGCATGATCGGGATCAACAGTGGGGCCACAATAATGCCTAGGGCAATGTCTTTCAGTTTCGGCATGATCTTTCTCCCTTAGTCATTATCAAAAACAGCATTCAGTACACGGCCAAATAAGCCACGTTTTTTCTTTGTCTCATAATGCGTATTTGGTACGTGTTTTGGTGTTTCATTAGGGCGTGTCACCAATGTCTCATGGGATGTTTTAATTTCACTATCTCTATTATTATCAATAGTTTCACTTATTCCATTATTGTTGTCGCATGGTGCATCATTGGAATGTGTCACTGGTGTATCATGAGACATTTTTTCTTCAGACTCTTTATGCCCTAATAGCAATTGAAAGCGGTCTATTTGATCTAAATAGCGTTTCTCACGATCTTTGTATGACTCAATTTCCTTTTTCATAAAATCAACAAGCTGACGTAAATCAGCATCATCTTTAGACTGATCCACTTCTTGTTTTTGTTCATGCTTTTTGATCGGCTCTCCAAAGCATCGGATGACTTCTGCAATATCAAAAAGACCATCAGCGCTTCGAGATATACGCCCTTCTTTTATGGCCCTATATAGCGTAGAACGACTGACGTTAAAGCGGTTAGATACTTCACTTAGTGATAATTTAGCCATTTACTAAATCCTTTTATTTAATGGCATATATCCCACTTTTTTTAGGTATGGATATAGTTCTTTGATTTTTTCAGGATCGTGAAGCATCTCAGCAATACGAATAGCAAATTGTGGATAGCTTTCAGTTCCCTGGGAATACCGACCCATTTCCGGTAGCTCTGAAAGTTTATTGGCAAACATGTGGCGTTGTGCATCGGTCATTTGGGTAAAGAGATCTACCGTGTTTGGATCTCTTTCTGAAGGTATCGAATCAATTTTTTTATGCTTAAAAGTGAATGATAAGCCTGAGATAGATCTTCCTGTTTTGTACTGTTCGTATTTTACATGTATATCAGTCAGCTCATTGATTTGCTTTATGGCTGGTTCTAAAACACGACTTTTAAAATTAACCATTTTTTGATATTCATTCATCTCAAGTCCTAATTTTTCTCTGAACTCAGATAAAGAAATAACAGGTGTTTTTCCTACGTCTCTCCAAGCAATTAGAAACTCATATAGACGAATAGCATATTTGCTAGTTAGTTGCGCAACCTGTTTAAGTTGATAGCTCGTAAAGTGCTTTTCCAATCTTGTAATAAGAGGAACAACATCTGGTGCAAAGGTAACTTCTAATGTAGCAAGGTCATCAACATATGCAATTCGGCTAACCCAGCGGGATTTGACTACAATTTCTTTGTTTGTATCTTTATGAATTTCCTTAAAAGAGAACTTTCTTTCAAAAAGATTATTAACTGCATTTTTTAGAGCGTTATACGCAGCTTCTTTGGTGACATCAAAGCGAGAAGCATAATCAGAAGCATGGATTTCTAATTTACTGTCGGATGAGATCCCTTGGCCTGTTTCTCTTGCTCTTATTATTGATAAAAGGATAAGCCGTTGCTCGGTTACTTCGAGATTATAACTGGCATTAATTAAGGCATTATCTTTTACTACTAAGTCATTTTTCATAAGACTGCATAGGTTATAAGTGTTATTAAGACTACATTAGCATTCGATGTAATCAAATGCAAAGAAATTGTAGTCTTATGACAAAGAAATTGTAGTCTTATGACAAAGAAATTGTAGTCTTATGACAAAGAAATTGTAGTCTTATCCACCTTGAAAGCCTTGCAAACAAAGGTTTTCAGAGAGTCTAAAAGCATTAAAAACTTTAAAAATAATTAAAAGCCCAGGAAAGGAAAAATTGCCCTTGGTTTTCGCTGCGCTCAAACTCTATTGAATCTCGCTTTCGCTCGATTCGTTGGGGCAATTTTTTGGCTCATTGGGTTGTGACTTTAAAAAAAAGCAAAAGCAGCTCGGAATTCGCTTCGCTCATGAGCTTTTTACTCGCTTCGCTCGACATAAAGCCATCGTAATCAGTTCGCACCCATTCGGGATGCTCTGATTCTGAGTTCTTGATACACAGGGGAGCCTGTAATCAGGGAAAAACAGGTGAAAAAATTTAGATCCCTGTAGTTCGCTCGTAGACACTCGCTAAATGCTCTCATTTGCGATTTAAGAGTTTTTTCTTAACTCAACTATAAATCTACTGTGGTTTAGCAAAACATCGCTAAAAACCCTATTTTTTTGCGTTTAAACAGCATTCACCAAGGTCGGTAATCGTTGTTATTTTCATTTTCTGGTTTTTTAGGCTCATTTTTCTGCTGTTTTTCCAATTCTTGGCGTTTTAAAAATGCCAAATGTTCTCGTTCGTGTCTTTCTTGTTCATAGCGTTGTTCTTTTTGCTCTCGTTCTTTACGTAATTGCTCTCTAAATTCACTTTCTCTGCGATCATTTTCAATTCTTCGTTGGCGATCTACTTCCGCTTGGCGTACTTGCTGCATTCTTTCTTGTTCAATTTTGAGATCATCTGCCCGTTTTGCTTTAAGGAGGGGACTCATATCATCATTAAAATCATGTAGGGTATCGAATGAATGAACGTACTCTCGTTTTAGCTTCTGCCAAAACGTGGGTTTTATCGTTGGTCGTTCAATCCCATTATTTTCCAGTATCTCTGAGCATTGACCTAAGCGTTGGACGACATTCTCAATATCGTATTCTTTAGCAAGTTGTTCGACCTCGGTTGCGTATTCTCTCCAGTTCTCATTTTTTGCCTGTTCTACTGATTTTTCAGTCGCATAAAAATCAGGTTTTTTTATATCTCTGTAAGTATGATGATAAGAGTCATAAAACAAATTATTGCTATGTAGGTAAAAATCGCTTTTGTTTTCTGCTAACCATCGTTTTGTCTTGGTGAGATTTGATTCAATCTGCTTTTGATTATCAGCAGCATTGCTTTGAATGGTGTAAAACTGATTGGCAAATTCTGCATAAATATCTTGGCACCGGATGAAGTCATCATATGCGTTGTCGATCTGTTGAACCTGTTGTTCTTGCAGGCGTTCTTCTTCTAGGTTGAGATTTACTAATTCTGCTAAAAGCTCTTTTTCTTCTGCTTCGGTTAACTGAAGTTCGTTTTCCAGCTGGGTAATCTGATCTTCTAATCGACTTGGAACAATAATTTCTTGATCAAGGCCCTTGATGATCTGTTGGTATTCTCGTGCAGCATCTAAATTTTTGGCTTTGATTGCATCATTTTCAAGTGCAATTCTTGGCAGCACAATTTCAGTGTTACGTTCTTCAAGCGGTCTTTTTTGTTCCTCGTCATATTGTCTGCGAAGTGCTGTAGCTTCATGCCCTTCATGATGAGTGGGTTCAAGAAAGTCTAAGCCCTGATCCTTGTAACTCCGGTGGTCGATGCGTTCGTCTAGTCCGGCATTTTCCAATACTGTGTTTACAACATTGGCAAAAGTTGCTCGGCTGTCCTTCAGGATCTCGGGACCATGGTCGTTGAAGATTCTTTGTTTCTTTCCTAATTCGCCTTTTTCATTGATGAGTCTGGTCGTGAACATCATGTGTACGTGATAGTTTTTATTATTGGTTTCATCGTTATGTTCATGTGGTGCATGGATGCAGGCATCGACAATAACATTGTGCTTGTTCACAAAGTCTCGGCAAAAGTCATCAACGATTTTTATGCGTTCTGCATCTGTTAATTCATGTGGTAAAGCACAGATATATTCTTTGGCGAGTCGTGCATTGGCTTTCATTGAGCCATTGGCATTGAATTCTTTTTTTTCTACTGTATTCCAAAGTGTTTGACGGTCTAAAAGTTTTGTATTGGTATGTTCTGGTGCATAAATATTTTTGTATGCAAGTCCCTTTTTTTTAGTGTAGTCCTGAGTCTTTCCAAAAGTCAGATCCTCTAATTTTTCACAGGCACGATAAGCAGCACAAGCAACGGCTGAACGTCCGTCACTTCGTGAGATGTTGCTTTCATTCAAATGAAAAATTGCCACTTTAAAAACCTAAATTTCTGCATACCGTGGTTTTGATTTTTGCAACTTTGAAAAAGTTGCTGACCATGCTAAAGCGAGGTCATGGGGTACAGGGGTTTCCCCTGTCGCAACGTCCACTTTTGAATGAAATGATAAAAGTGGGTAAGTGCGCCCTTCGTTTCACTCCGGGAAAACTTCGCTTCGCTACGTTTGATATTGCTCGCTTTGTTTTTTGACTCTATGATGATGTTTGGTTATTGATCATCACGGTTTAATACTATGTCAGATATTCAAGAAAAGAAAGATGCAGTTTTAAAGAAGCTCACTAAAGCACAGCAGAAGAAGTTATCTCTACAAGAGCAAATTGAGTATTTGAAAAAAGAACAAGAGCAGATCTTAGAACAGGCAAAACAGAAACAGAATGAGCTTAAACTTAAGCAGCAAAAACTTTTAAGTGAAGCCAAAGCTCAAGAACGGAAAAATGAAACTAGACGGAAAATTTTGCTTGGCGCTTGGGTTTTGAATAAATTTAAGAATGATGAATCTTTTAAACATCAATGGGCTGATTTTGAGCAGTTTTTAAGTGCGGAAAGTAAGACAGAAGAAAATAGACAGAAAGATAAAGAGCTTTTTAATGATCTTTTTAAGGGATAAGTTCTAAATTTCATATAAGAGATTTTATGTTAAATAAAGGTTAACTACTATGAAATGCTAATGTTTGTATTACAGGAGAGGTAGCTCAATTTGTTTGAACAACTAAAAGCTTATTTAAAGTTGAAATTGGCGTAAAATATATAAAACACTCACTTTGTTGAACTGGTATTTTAAGAATGCGAGATGGTATTTACTTCCTTGAATTTCAAGATAATTTTAATGATTTTGGTAATGGAGTTTTTGTAGTACAAAATAATATAATAAATGGTGGAAACTATGCATTTTCCTTTCAAGGTGAAATCATTAATCAAAAATCGAAAGTTATTATAAAACAACATGATAATAGTATAGAAAAAGCTATAAATGAAACTTTAAATGTATCTATTAAAAAGACGAATTATGATTATGAATTATTAGGGAGTATTACTAATAGACCTAATTTAGTCGTTTATATAAAAGCAAAATTTATAGGTGACTTATTTCTAAAATTAACATAATACACGTTATGCGAAGTCAAAAATGGGAGCTCTAAGCTCCCATTTTTAGTCTTTAATGCGCTTTTTCGCTTCGTCATAAACTATGCTGTCAGCTCGTTTCCCAACCGTAATGAGCAAGATAACTACCTGATCATCTTTAACTTGATAAACTAGTCGGACTCCAGCCTTTAATAATTTAATTTTGTAGCAACCTGCAAGATCACCTCTAAGCATATTCTTTGGAATATGTGGCTGCTCTATGACCTTGGCAAGTTTTTTCTTAAATTGATCTCTTATAGCACTAGGAAGCTTTTCCCATTCAGCTGTGAAGTCCTTATGACGTAAAAGCTTATAAGTCATCTAAAGTAATTTCCTCAAACATTTCTTTAGGATCATTAATACGTTTACGAACAATCGCTAATAGCTCGGTATCCTCTTCTGAGAGTAAGGCTTTTTGTACAGGGAGTTTCCCAGTCGCTGCAATGTATTCAAGGACATTTGTAAAAAACTCAGTAGGTGCAATACCTTGTTCTCTTAGAACTGAATAAGATTTTTCTTTAAGGGCTTCATCGACCCTGAAGTTAACAGTAGCCATTATTTTTCCCATTTATTGAATGCATAGGAATATTGTAATGCAAGTTGCATTACGTGGCTAGTTCGTATAATCCGTATTATGTTAATTTCAGAGAAACTATTACAAATAGAATATTACTTTTATATTCTCAAATGAGCCGCTATCTTTCTTAAAAAATACTATAAATAACTGTTATTACTGATTATTATTTTTTAAATCAGGGCGAATTTTATAAATATTATTTTGGAGTTCAAAAATATGACTGAGAGCTTTTCCTATCAGTAAGATATTTTCTCTATTTTCTAGTGATGGATCTGATTGAATCTTACTAGGAATACTGTCTAATAATATTGCAGCTTGATACAAATCATCATTTATTTTTTTTAATTGATCCATTTTTCTCTTCTATATATGTTGGTAAGGATCCCAATCATATTACATTGAGATCCTGATTTATTAGGCCGTGGTATATCTTGTTGTAGCTTCTCTAGTTTCTGAACTAAAAAGGTTTAATAATCTATCCGATGATGGTACAGGAAGATTTGGTGGATTCCAATCACCTGTAGTGATGCATGTATTTAAAGAGTTTCCACACTCTGACATTCCACCGCTACCAGCAGACCCATAGACATCAATACAGTCTGCATAATATTCTGCACACATCACAATTCTTTCGTTAAATAATATGAAGGCGTTGTAGGATCATATGCAAGAGCAAGACTACTAGTTATTATTGTACTAATTAGAACTATTTTTTTTAAGAACATAAGAAAATTGCAAAAGTGCATATTCTAAAAGCGGACATTTCTACTTTGGGCTTACATCTAAGTTTCGTATAACCGCCATTATGTTAAATGGAGGTTAGATTGGTGGAAAACTCCAGTTTTTGAAACTTCAAATAGAAGCTCTTTCGTTCAATTAGTAATTGTAATTTCTATATAAATTTATATTCTATTGAATAATTATTTCATAAATTCTCCTATCATATTTGGCTGCATATGTAGCTACTTCTTGATTAATCTTTTTATGACTTTTATCTACATATGAAAAGATTATTGAATCCTCATTATGCTGCTCATAGTTGATGGCGTATTTATATTCCGAATAAGGATAAAGAGTACCTAAGCTATAAGTTTTTTGAGCACTGATATAAGTTATTTTAAGATCTGTGATTGGGGCATTGGTCCAATTTTTAATAGAAATATATCCATTCTTTTCTAATGGTTGGCATCCTATAATTAAAACTAATGCAAGACAGTAAAATAGGCTATTCTTCATTTTGGTAGTTCTGTTCAATTGGTCTTATGAGTCGACTAATAACTATAACTTTTGAGGTATCACAGCTAGGATCTACTTCAGTTATCCAAGAATAATTATTTTTTTCTAGAGGATAGGATTCTCCGCCTCCATATGCTGCTTTATCACCTAAAAAATAAGTATCCGAATCTACTTTTAGGCTCTTAGTTTCCATATCCCAATCTAGAGTTTTTGTAGCAAAAATTGGCAGAACTTTAGATCCATCAGCATGTTGATGTGTGCTTAAAAAACAGGAGGGTTTAACTTGGTAAACTATACATACTCATTAGGAGTTTACCATGAGCAAGAAACAGAAGACTTACACCGCAGAATTTAAAGCTGAAGCCATAAAAGCCATTG